>VGCE01000004.1 GCA_016870155.1 Actinomycetota bacterium
TCCATCGCTGGGCCGCAGAGCACCACGGCAACCTGAGCAAGGCGAAGTTCACCAAGGCGGACCTTCGCGGCGCGGACTTCCGTGGCGCGGACCTTCGCGGTGCGGACTTCCGGGGCGCGAAGCTGCGCCACGCGGACCTTCGGGGGGCGAGGCTCAAGGGTGCGCGGTTCGACGCGCCGCCGAAGACGGGGAAGCGGGCGAACCAGACACCCTCGTGCGCCCCGAACTGCGAGGGCGCGGACCTCTACGGCGCGTACCTCACCGGCGCGAACCTCACCTTCGCGAACTTCACCTTCGC
Source organism: Actinomycetota bacterium (assembly GCA_016870155.1). Lineage (GTDB taxonomy): Bacteria > Actinomycetota > Thermoleophilia > Miltoncostaeales > Miltoncostaeaceae > SYFI01. Next base: position 299 of record VGCE01000004.1, read on the forward strand.
GAACCTCACCTTCGCGAACCTCACCGACGCGACCCTCGTCGGCGCGTACCTCGACGGCGCGACCCTCATCGACGCGAACCTCACCGACGCGACCCTCGTCGGCGCGGACTTCTCGAACCTCGGCGGCTTGATGCAGATCGGCGCGAACCTCACCCGGGCGAACCTCTCCCGCGCGAACCTCAACGGCGCGGACCTCAGCGGCGCGACCCTCACCGACGCGGACCTCACCGGCGCGGACCTCACCCGGGCGGACCTCGACGGCGCGATCTGGTCCGGTACCACCTGCCCCAACGGCACGGTGACCTCTACCGGCTGCTGACCGGCTGAGAGATGAAGCCCGAGCGCCTGGCGGAGCCGCGCGCGATTGCGCTGGTCTTCATCGTGCTTGTCGCCATCGCGGCGCTTCTGATCGCGCTCGTGGGTATCGACGGTGCGCCCCGAGCCGCTGGCGCCATTCCCGCGCCGCTCGAGCGACCCGATCGCCTCCCGACCGTGGCAGAGGGTGAGGCCGCAGCGCGCGCCTGCGAGGCAGCGGGCTCGTGGCGCGTGGGCGAGTGCGTGATCGCCGTGCTTGACAACTCACCGTTTGAGGATCGCCTGTTCCAAGTAGAGGCGGAGGCGTGGGTGGAGTGACACGCGGATCGCTGAAGGTGCGGGCCAGGGTAGGAAGTCGGTGACCCGCGAGGTGGACGCACACGTCCTTCGCGATGAGCAACTCTGGCTTGTGCACGCGCTGGAATCGCAGACGCGTGGTGGCCGCGTGGTGTCCAGCACTAGCCCAATGATGTCCGAGAACGAGGAAAGGCCCGCACATGCGAGCCTTTCGGTCTGAAATGGAGGATACCGGGATCGAACCGGTGACCTCCTGCTTGCAAAGCAGGCGCTCTCCCAGCTGAGCTAATCCCCCGCGCGGACCGGACCGTACCACCCTGCGGCGGCGTATCGTGCGGGCATGCCCGACGAGGTCCTCGCGCGCATCGACCAGCTACTGATGATGCAGCAGGAGCACCATCGCGAGCTCGCTGAGCTCATCGATCAGTACCGGGTGATGGTGTTCGACGCCGAGGAGAAAGGCCCCGACGACCTCTACAGAGTGGTCTCCGGGCTTCCGGGCGGTCGGTACCACGTGCTCACCACGCACCTGCGCGAGAGCTGGCTCACGCTGCAGGCCGACGTGGCGCGCATGATGCCGCAGCAGTCCGGCATCGACGGGGGCGGTGACGACGCCTAGGTGATGCGCGCGGCGAGCGAGGCGTCGATGTCGCCGTACGCCCAGCCGTAGTCGTGCGAGCGCGCCACCAGGGGATCGGTGCGGTGGCTGTCGGTCACCAGCACGGCGGCGTCGCCCAGGGTCATCTTCAGCGCGAGCGCGGGCGTGGGCACCACGGCCGGGCGCCCCACCGCGCGGCCGAAGGCCTTCGCCACCTCGGCCTGCCGCATGGGCTCGGGCGCCACGTTGTTGAAGGGCCCCTCCCAGCCGTCGTCATCGACCGCGCGCAGGATCATCCCCACCACATCTGCGATGTCCACCCACGGCACCCACTGCCGGCCGCCGGCGAGGGGGCCCGCCATGCCGGCGCGCGCGAGCTTGGCGAGCCGGGGGATCACCCCGCCGTCCTCGGCGAACACCATCCCGGTGCGCGAGATGGCCACCCGTACCCCGCCTCGTGCGGCGGACATCGCCGCGGCCTCCCACGCCACCGCGACATCCGACAGGAACCCCTGCCCGGGTCCGGCCGACTCGGGCAGCAATTCGTCGTCGCGGTTGCCGTAATAGCCCGTGGCGCTGCCGCTCACCAGCACGCGGGGGCCGTCACCCGCGGCGAGGGAATCGGCGATGCGGGTGGCGGTGATCACGCGGCTGTCGCGGATGAGCTTCTTCTGCTCGCGGTTCCAGCGCCCTTCGGCCACCGATGCCCCGGCCAGGTTGACAATGGCGTGCACGCCGTCAATCGCTGCTGCCGGCAGGTCGTCGAAAACCGGATCCCACGCCACGGTGGGCACGCAATGCACATCGCCATTCGATCGCGACAGCGGCACGACCTCGTCGCCGCGATCGAGCAGGGCCCGTGTGAGATGATGGCCGACGAGGCCCGTGGCTCCTGTAATGGCGACGCGCATGACCCGATCATGCCGGGTGACGTGGCCACCGACCCGAAGAACGGACAGGAGGGCCGATGGCCGCCGAGGAGGTCGAGGTACGCGGGGTGGTGGTGAAGCGGCGCGGGGTGCTGGTGACCTGGCTGCTCATCATCGTGACCCTGGGCATCTACGCGCTGTTCCACTGGTACTACATCAACCGCGAGATGCGCGACATGTCCGACGCGCTCGGCAAGCCCTTCGGCAACTCACCGGGGCTCAGCGTGCTGGCCCTCTTCCCGGGCAGCTTCCTGATCGTGCCCGCCATCTGGACCTGGGTCACCACGGCGCGCCGCACGCGCGACCTGCGCGAGTTCGCGCTGGACGGCCGGCCCGGCGACCACACGTCGGTGGCGCTCGGGGTGATCCTCGGCTTCATCTACGCGCTGAACCACCCGTACCTGCAGTCGTCCCTCAACGGCACGTGGGAGATCCTGAAGGACTAGTCGCGGGGAGGTGGCTCGCCGTGCCCGTACTCTCGTGATGCGGCCGGGTAGTCGGCGAGCACCGCGTCGATGGCAGCCTCCTCGTCCGCGAACAGCGGCGCGCCCGCGAGGGCGGCCGCTCCACGCGCCTGGGCGGCGTCGTGCGCGCCCACGATGGCCGAGGAGACCTCCGGCCGGCGCAGCACCCAGGCCACCGCCATCTCGGCCACCCCGCCGGGGCGACCCGACTCGTCGGCGACCTGCTGCATGCGGCGCATCACCGCCACGCGGTCGGCGAAGTGCTCATCGGCGAAGAACTCGCTCTGCGCCCGCCAGTCGTTGGCGGGGAACGTGGTGCCCTCATCCATGCGCCCGGTGAGCAGGCCATGGGCCAGCGGCCCGTAGGCCAGCACGCCCACGCCGTGCTCGCGGCACCACGGCAGCTCCGCGGCCTCGAGCTGGCGGCGCATCACGTGGTAGCCCACCTGCAGCGACACGAAGGGGCCCGCCGCATGCGCCGCCTCGAGGTCGGCCAGGTGGTAGTTCGACACCCCGATCCAGCGGATCTTCCCCTCGTCGCGCATCTTCACCAGCTCGGCGAAGGTGTCGTCGGCCGGCACGTCGCCCACGGGCCAGTGCACCTGATACAGGTCAACCGCGTCGAGGCCAAGCGCGGTGAGCGAGCGCTCGAGCGCCATGCGCAGGTACGCCCCCGACGCCTCGCGCCAGATGCGCATCCCGTCGCCGGTGACCTCCCATGCCACGCCGCCCTTGGTGGCCACGATCACCTCATCACCGCGATCGCGCAGCACCTTCCCCACCACCTGCTCGGCCCGCCCCTGCCCGTAGATGTCGGCGGTGTCGACCCAGTTGATGCCGGCGTCGAGCGCCGCGTGGCAGGCGGCCTCGCTGTGGGAGTCGTCGGCACCGCCCCACCGGCCGCCGAACTGCCAGGTGCCCAGCCCGATCACGGTGAGGTCGAGGTCCGATGCGCCGAGGCGACGGGTCTCCATGGCTATCCCCTCGTTTCGGGCGTGAGCGCCACCAGCAGCCCGCCGTCGTCATCGTACGCCGGGAAGATGTCCACCACGGCCTCGCGGTCGTCATCGAGGCCATAGGGCCGGAAGGTGCAGGGCTCCTGCAAAACGCGCACGCCCCACTCCAGGCTGCGCGCGAGCGGGTCGTCGGTGGCACCGGGAAAGCGCAGGCCCAGCGCCTCGGCCACCTCGTAGCCGATCATCTCGCCCTCGGGCCATCCGGTCGTGGGCGCGGCCGCATGCCCCGCCACCAGCACGCGGCGCTCCCTGTCGCAGCACACCAGCGCCGTCAGCGGCCCCGCGTAGTAGTCGTCCATCATCTCGAATACGAACCCGAAGCCGCACTTGGGGCAGCCGCGCGGCTGGTGTCCCTCGGCGCGCTCGGCACCCGCCACCCGGTGGGCGCAGCGTGGACAGATGAAGACCGCCATGGCTCCCCGCCTACGGGCGGTACGCGCCCTCCCAGGGCGAGAGATCCTTCGTTCCCGGCACGCGCCACTTCCACGACGCGTGGCCGGTCTGGCCGCCGGCCATGCGCTGCACCATGCCGACGAACGGCACCAGGTCCATGGGCTCCACCAGCGATCCCGGGGTCATCGGGTCGGCGGCGAACGACAGCACCCTGCCCTTGCCCACCTGGCGCAGCACCGCCGCCGGACGGCCGTCGAGGTGCGTGGCCACCACCTGCGCGCCGGCGGGCACGTCGGTGAACGCCCACGAGCGCCGGTCGGCAACCGGGAGCGAGTAGAGGTCGGGCGGGGTGGCCGGGCCGAGGGCGCCCCTACGCACGAACAGCACGCTGCCCGCGTCGCCGTCCAGGCGACCGCCCGTGAGCGCCGCGCCGATATCGGACAGGTCCTTGTTGTCGGGCGTGCGCGCGAAGGCCGTGGGATCGGTGACCACCAGGAACCCGCCGGCACCCACCCAGTCGCGCAGTGCCTCGGCGAAGGGCCGCGACAGGGTGTCGCCGCGCGGCAGCCACACCACCTTGGCGCGCGACAGCCGCTGCCGCTCGGCCACCAGGCGCTCGTCGCTGTCGAACACGAACGGCGCGCCGTTGAGCTCGCCCAGCAGCGAGTGCGTGGTGTATATCGCGTCGCCCGACGTGCGGTAGCGCGAGTCGCCCCGCTTGTCGGGCTGGCCCTGGCCCTCGCTCATGAGCGAGTACACGACCACCGTCGATGGGTCGACGGGCATGTCGGGAAGCTGCAGCCCGCGCATGCGCGATGCCAGCGAGAGCATGCCGTCGTAGAGCTTGCGGTTGGTGAACCGGGGGTTGCCCTTGGCGTAGAAGGTGATGTGCGTGGCGCCCGCGCGAAGCGCCTGACTGGTCCAGGTCTCCACGTCGGCGATGCCCGGCGAGTAGCGGGCGTACGGGAAGGCCTGCACGATCACGCGCACGGGCTTGCCCGTGAGGTCGGACATCAGCTTGGCGCCGAAGCCCGGGTTGTAGCGGCCACGACCGGCGTTGGCGCGCTCGGCGTACGACACGTAGGGATCGACCTCGACGATGTCGGCGAACGTGCCGAGCTGCGAGTAGTCCCACGGCATGAAGCCGTCGATCATGTTGTAGTTGTTCGGCACCACGCGGGCGCCGGGATCGAGCCGCCGGATGAGCGCCGCCTGCTCGGCCTTCATCGCGAAGAAGTTCTTGCTGGTCCACCGCGAGTAGGCCAGCCACTGCAGGCCGGCGATGGGCGAATCGGTGCGCTTGGCACCCGAGCGCGGGGGCGCCCAGCCGTACTCGCGCTTGATCTGCGCGGCCTGCCGGCGCCACAGGGCGCTGCGCGTGGCCGGGCCTGTGGGCAGCACCACCTGGGGCTCGTCCGACCCGTTGTAGGCGAACACGTACGGCGCGCTGCGAAGGCGCGGAACGATGCGGCGGATCTCCGAGAGCGCCTTGCGCTGGTAGGCCGGGTCGAGGAGCGACATCCGGCGCGTGGGCGCCTTGGTGTCGGGCTGGAAGACGATGCCGGTGGGGCGGCAGGTCTTCGGCACGCGCGGGAAGATGCACAGGGCGTCCTTGGCCGCGCGGGCCTCCACGTTGGCGTCCCACGACAGGCCGGTGGCGTTGTAGAGCCTGAGGAAGTTGGCGGGGTTGCGCCACGACGACGGCTCGCGCGGCGACACCGGGATGTCGAACGGCAGCGACGCGAACCCGCTGCCCCACAGGTTGTTGGCGCCCTCGGTGAGAAGGATCTGGTTGACCATCGGCAGCCACTTGGCCCTGGGGATGGGCAGCGGTCCGTTGGGCTTCCAGCGCGGGTTCTGCTCCTGGTTGAGCTCGTGGTTCCAGTCGAACACGTGGCCCATGGGGCGCGCGTCGGCCGTGGGCGTGATGATCGGCGCGGCCACCAAGGACGCGGCGATGGCGACGATGGGGGCGGGGCTGCGCATGACGTGCAGGCTAGATGCCCCCGCCGTCGGTGTGGCCAATCGGGGTCATGGTGAACAGGGTGTCTGCGCGCAGGCCCAGGCGAAGGGTCTCCAAGGGGATCACCTCATCGGGCGGGATGTTGCCCAGGTTCACGTTGGCGCCGAAGGCGCGCACGAACCACACCTGCTGCGACTTCTGGGGCGCCTCGAACAGCAGCCGGTGCACGTCGATGGCATGCACGATCTCGTCGACGAGCCCCATGCGCAGCTCGCCATCGCCGCGGAACACGCCCGCGGTGCCGCTCTCGCGGGCCTCGGTGATGACCTTCCAGGCACCGGCGCGAAGCTCGGCGTCGATCATCTCCACCCAGCGATAGGGGGCGATCACCACGTCGTTGTCCTTGGAGCCCACCTCCGAGAGCACGGTGAAGTCCTGCGCGTACTCCTCGATGTACTCGAGCTTCTTCTCATGGGGCAGTTCGACGGTGCCATCTGACACCTCCACGTGCCGCAGGCCGAGGTTGCCGACGAAGTCCTTCCACTCGGCGAGCCTGCCCTGCACCAGGCAGGCCTCCCAGAAGGTCCCCCCGAGCACCGTGGCCACGCCGTACGACTCATAGAGGCGGATCTTCTCCTCGAGGCCCTTGGTCACGTAGGCGGTGCCCCAGCCGAGCTTGACGATGTCGATGAAGTCGCCGCTGATGGCGAACATGTCGTCCACCTGGCGCAGCGACATGCCCTTGTCGATCACGTGCGTGAGCCCGAACTGGCGCGGCTTCTCGGGGCGCCCGGGCAGGGTGAGGAAGTCCGCCGCGCGGCTCACGCCAGGGCCTCCCGCGCCGCGGCGTCACCGGCGATGCGCCCGAACACCACGGTGTCGAGCAGCGAGTTGCCCATGAGGCGGTTGGTGCCGTGCACCCCGCCGGTGATCTCGCCCGCGGCGTAGAGCCTCGGCAGCGTGGTGCGGCCCGAGGCATCGATGACGAGGCCACCGTTGCGGTAATGCAGCACCGGGTACACGAGTACGCGCTCCGTGGTGATGTCCACTCCCTGCTTCAGGTAGCGGTTGTGCACGTAGGCAAGCCTCTCGGCCGTGAAGCCCGGGCCGTTGTCGCGGTCGATGGCCGCGGTGTCGAGCCAGATGCCCATGGTGCCATCCGGCGCGGCTGCTCCGCGCCCCTCGTCCACGACGCGGATGATGGCATCCGCCACCACATCGCGCGGCGCGAGCTCGTCCACGAACCTCTCCCCCGCCGCGTCGTGCAGCGTGGCGCCGTACGAGCGCGTGGTCTCGGGCAGGGCGTAGCCCGCGAGGCCCGGCGGCCACACCGCCCCCGTGGGGTGGCGCTGCCACGAATCCAGGTCGCGCCCCTCGGCGCCCAGCGCCAGGGCCATCTCAAGCACCTCGGGCGTGGCGTCGGGGTGGTTGGTGCTCTTCTCGCCGATGCGGGCCGCCTCGCCGCCCAGCCCGCCCCCGGCGGCCAGCACCACGGCAGAGGTGGTGATGGTGGCCGTGGCGCCACGCCTGTCGCGGGTCACGGCGCGCCAGCCGCCGTCCGCGGGCCGCACGGCCTCCACCGCCTCGAGCGACTCGAGCGCCGTGGACTCGCGCACCTCGGCGCCGCTGGCACGCACGGCCGCGCGAAGGGCCTGCACCATCTCGGCCCCGGTGCGCTCTCCCGCCTGCAGCAGGCGGGGACGACGGGCGCCGCCGCACCGGATGATGCGCAGGTCGCCATCGTCATCGGTGAAGGGCACGCCGATCGACCCCAGCCACGCGATGGCGTCGGGACCGCCCTCCACCAGCGTGCGCACCAGCGCCGGGTCGCCGTCGTCGTGGCCGGCCGCGAGGGTGTCCTCGAAGTGGTCCTCGGTGCTGTCGTCGGCGGCGATGGCGGCCTGGATGCCGCCCTGCGCGCGACCGGTGTTCGATGCCCCCAGCGCGGACTTGGTGATCACGATCACCGACGCCCCAGCCGCGCGGGCGGCCACGGCCGCGCTCATCCCTGCGCCGCCCGAGCCCACCACCAGCACGTCGCAGCGCGCGCCTGTGGCCGTCACGACTCCCCGGGCTCCCCGGGAGCCGCCGGCCCGTCGGCGGGCGGAATGAGATCGCCCAGGTGCTCGCGCGCATAGGCCTCGAAGCCCTCGCTCACCCGGCTGGGGGTGCGCCCGGAATGGCGCACCAGCGAGAAGTCGCGCGCCAGCACCGCGCCCTCGACCTCCACGGCCGCAAGGCGCCCCTCCGCGAGGTCACGCTCCACCGCCAGGCGCGAGATCACCGTGATGCCAAGGCCATCGAGCACCGCCACGCGCACCGACTGCTGCAGGCCGAGCTCGAGGGTGATGTCGAGGTCGCGCATGCGGATTCCCGCGGCGCGGAACGCCGACTCCAGCACGGCGCGCACACCCGACCCGCGCTGCTGCAGGATGATCGGCTGCGCAGCGAGGTCGGCCAGCTTGATGCGCTTCCTCTTCGCCAGCGGATGCCCCGGGGGGCAGATGACCACGAGCTCATCACGCACGAAGGGCTCGAACACCAGCCCGCGGTGCGGCCGGGCCGCGCCCACCACGCCGAGCTCGATCTCATCCTCCAGCACCCGGTCGCACACCGTCTGGGTGTCCTGCACCAAGAGGGACACCTCCACCTCGGGGTTCTCGCGCTTGAAGCCCCCCAGCAGGTGCGGCAGCAAGAGCTCCCCGGGCCCGGTGGATGACCCCAGCACGAGCGGCCCGGACAGGTGGTCGCAGAGCCCCGCGACATCGCGCAGCATCTCGTCCTCCAGCGTCAGCAGGCGCCGCGCATGCGAGTCGACCACGCGGCCGGCGTCGGTGAGGGTCACCCGCCTGCCGCTGCGGTCGAGCAGCCGCTGTCCGATGCGATCCTCGAGCGCCCGGATCTGGAACGACACCGCCGGCTGCGAGATGCCGAGCTCCTCCGCCGCATGCGAGAACGAGCCCTTGTCCACCACCGTGCGGAGGGTCAGCAGTTGCCGCAAGTCCATAAGCGCACCTTATCGCGACGGACGGGTATGGCTGTTACCTCGTTTGCTCTCCGACACGGCGAGGGGGCAGGACATCGCCCACCCTCGGCCGTCGGGCACCGCAGGAGGAGGCCTACCTCTTGTCGGAGGTCAGGTGGTGCCGCCCCTCAGCGCACCAGTACACAAGGCCATCGCCGTCGGACCGACGCCCGACGCACTGGGCGTCGCACCTGTGGGTGGTGCAGGTGCGGCGCACGCGCGAGAGCACTCCGCCGGGGCGCACGTGCACGCAGCCCGCGGGCAGGATGTCCGGACCGGCCAGCGTGGTAACGGCTGCGGTGCTCATCCTGCATCTCCCTCGTCGATTGCCTGTACGTCCTGAGGTTCGCCGGATGCCACCGGCTCCCTTCCGGCGCGCAGGGTGGCCCACAGGGCATCCGATGCGTGCACCGGGTCGCCGGTGACCACCGCACGGCGCAGGGAAGCGATGCGGTCGGATAGCGCCACGGGGTCGAGCGCGGGTCGGGTGGCGCGGAGGATGCCCCCGTATCGCGTGGGCTTCACCTCCTCATCGAGGTTGAACAGCTCCTCGTGGAGCTTCTCGCCGGGGCGCACCCCGGTGACCGCCACCTGGATGTCGCGGCCGGGCTCCATCCCCGAGAGGCGGATCATGTTGTGCGCGAGGTCCATGATGCGCACGGGCTCGCCCATGTCGAGCACGAACACATCGCCGCCGTCGGCGATGCCCGTGGCCTCGATCACCAGCTGCACGGCCTCGGGAATCGTCATGAAGTAGCGCGTCATGTCCGGATGGGTGACTGTCACCGGTCCGCCCGCCGCGATCTGGCGGCGGAAGATCGGCAGCACCGAACCGGACGAGCCCAGCACGTTGCCGAAGCGCACCGCGGCAAAGCGCGTGCCCGCGTCGTGGCCGTGCATCTCCACCACCCGCTCGGCCAGCGCCTTGGTGCCGCCCATCACGGTCTTGGGTTCCACGGCCTTATCCGTGGAGATGAGGCAGAAGCGCTCCACGCCCCGGCGCACCGCGAGGTCCGCCAGCGTTGCCGTGGCCAGCGCGTTGTTGGCGATCGCCTGGATGGGGTTGATCTCCATCATCGGCACGTGCTTGTAGGCGGCTGCGTGGAAGACGATCTCAGGGCGGTGCGCGCTGAAGACCTGCTCCATGAGTTCGGCGTCACGGCAGTCGGCCACCACCGGCACCGGCGCGTGGCCGCGGTCGCGCAGCTCGAGGTCGATCTCGAAGAGGTTGTTCTCGGCGTGATCCACGATCACCAGACTGCTCGGCCCCACGGCCGCCACCTGGCGGCAGAGCTCGGAGCCGATGGACCCCCCGGCACCGGTCACCAGCACGCGGCGCCCGTTGAGGTAGCGGGCCACCCGCGCCATGTCGATCTCCAGGGGCGTGCGGCCGAGGACATCCTCGACCTGCACCTCGCGCAGCCTCTGCACCGATACCTCACCGTTCATCAGCTCGGGCAGGCCGGGCAGGGTGGTCACCCGCACGTTGGCCGCTCGGCACTGCTCCACGATGTCGCGTCGCACGGCGCCGGGAGCCGACGGCATGGCGATGATCACCTCACGGGCACGGGTCTCGCGCAGGATGCGCGGCAGGTCGGCACGTGTGCCCAGCACCTTCACGCCGCCCACGCGAAGGCCCTTCTTGCGCGGGTCGTCGTCGATGAGGGCCACGGGCGTGTAGGCCAGGGCCGCGTTGGCGCGCATGTCGCGCAGCAGCGAGTTGGCGGCGTTACCGGCGCCGCAGATGATCACCGACAGGCCCGACCCCACCGCCGGTCCGCGCGATGTGCGCTCCATGAAGGAGCGCACCACGAACCGCACGCCGCCGATGAGCACCACCGTGAACAGGAAGTCGAGCGCGAACACGCCGCGCGGCACGGCCTCGTAGCCGTCCGGGCGCCACAGCGTGAGCGCCAGCGTGACGAGGCCACTGGCAACCAGGCAGGCGAGCAGGATCTGCTCGAGCTCCTGGATGCCGGTGAACCGCCACCAGCGGGTGTAAAGCCTGAAGGCGACGAACGTGAGCAGCTTGATGCCCACCACCACGCCCACGGTGACGAAGAACAGGCGCTCGTACCGGGCGGGCGGGTCGCCGTCGAAGCGCACCACGAAGGCCAGCCACCAGGCCAGCGCGATCAGCACAAGGTCCACCGAGACCTGGCCGAGGCGATGCAGGTACCCCCGCAGGGCGAGGCTTCCGATGCGCGTGCTCATCGGGCATCCACTCTATTGGAGCGGCGGCGATTGCCCGCACGCCCCGTTGCAGACGCACCCAGGATGAGGTCGACGAGCATCTCCGGATCCCTCATGGGCGGGGCGGACTCACGCCCGCGCTTCACCAGCGCCACCGCGGCGGGGTCGTCGAGGCGATGCAGGCGCCCTTCGTCGATGAGGTGCACGTCCACCGCGCCCAGGCGTCCGGCGAATGGGCTGTAGGCGGGCACGCCGAGGGCCACCGCCTCGCGGTTCATGGTGCCCCCCGCGCTGATCACCAGGTCGGACGCCGCGATGAGGCCGGGCCCGTCCACGGCCTGCTCGGGCACGATCATGCCGCGACCGCGAAGCGCCTGTCGCTGCTCGTCGATGCGCGGCAGCGCCACCACCTGCACGCTGTCGGACTGCGCCTCGAGCATGTCCACCACCTGCGCGAAGACGTCGGCGGAGGCCCCGCGGTGATAGAGCGTGACCTCCGGCGCTGGGCGCAGTACCACGATCACCTTCTGCTCGTCGAGCCCCAGCTCCTCCTCCACCGCCGCGGGGTCGGGCGGGTAGTCGGCCAGGTAGTACTCCTCCTTGAGTCCCGGGTATCGGATGAGCTTCGGCGGGCGTATTCCGTAACGGGCCAGCGCCGACTCGGGGATGGCGTCGGGCACCAGCACCCGAGACGCCAGTCGGCCGTTCGAGTGGTGCATGGCGGCGGCGTGCTCGTAGTCGAACATCGTCACCTGGGGGATGCCCGCGAGCCGCGCCACCAGGGGCTGGTCGGTGCTGCCATGTGCCACGGCCACGTCGAAGCGCTCCGATCGCACCATGCGGGCCAGCTGCGCCGATCGCGATGTCATGGCCCGGGCCTTGCCCGCGAGGCCTCCCCCGCCATGCGCGCCCATGGTGCGGTGCGCGATTCCGTACCTGTCGAGCAGCCCGATGGTCTGCGCGAAGTCGCGCGAGGTGACCACCACCTCGTGCCCCCGGTCTTCCATGCGCCGTATGAGCGGACGGAAGATCAGCACGTGCGGTGAGTTGGTGCAGTCGACCCAGACCCGCATGGGCCTCCCCCGGTCGTCCTAGATGCGCTCGACGGCGCGGCCCACGGCCGCGACCACCTCGTCCACCTGCTCGCGCGTGAGGTTCGGGTGCATGGGCAGGGCAAGCCCGGTGTCGGCCCACTCCTCGGCCACCGGCAGGGCGCCCTTCGAATAGCCCAGCCCCGCGAACACCGGCTGCAGGTGCATGGGCGTGCCGTAGTAGACCACCGCGCCGACGCCATCCTCCACCAGCAGCTCGCGCAGGCGGTCACGCTCGGGGTGGCGCACCACGTACAGGTGGTAGATGTGGCGCACCCCATCGCGCTCCCCGGGAAGCGTGACGTACTGCCCCAGCCCCGCCTCGCGATACCAGTCGGCCACCTGGCGGCGCCGGTCGTTCCAGTCGTCCACGTGCGGCAGGAAGATGTTCACGGCCGCGGCCTGGATCTCGTCGAGGCGCGAGTTGTAGCCGACCTCGAGGAAGGTCTGCTTGTCGTCCGACCCGTGGAAGCGCAGGCGCCGCACCTGATGGGCAAGGTCGGCGTCGCGGCAGGCAACCATGCCGCCGTCGCCGATGCCGGGGAAGTTCTTGGTGGGGAAGAACGAGATGGTGGCGATGTCGCCCATGGTGCCCACGGCCCACTCGCCGTCGGCCGAGCCAAACGCCTGAGCGGCGTCCTCGATCACCGACAGGCCGTACTCGGCGGCCGTGGTGAGGGTCGACGTCATCGGGGCGGCGTGGCCGAAGATGTGCACCGGGATGACCGCCTTGGTCTTCTCGGTGACCTTCTCCTCGATCAGGTCCGGGTCGAGGCAGGCGCCTACCGGCTCGACGTCCACGAACACGGGGGTCGCGCCATGACGCGCGATGGCCTCCGCGGTGGCGTAGAAGGTATACGGCGTCGTGATGACCTCATCGCCCGGCCCCACCCCGAGGGCCTGCAGGGCGATGATGAGGGCGTCCGTCCCGTTGGCCACGCCGACGCACGGGCGATTGTCGAGGCGGGTCGCGACGGCTTCCTCGATCCTCGTCACCTGCGGGCCAAGAATGAAGCTGCCGCTGTCGAGGATCTCGGCGAGCGCCGCGTCGAGCTCTCCGCGAAGGGGCGCGTACTGCGCCCTGATGTCCATGAGCGGAATGGCCATGCCGCGTGACGTTACCAACGCGGGCGGGCGCCGGAACCCTGCCCGGCCCCACCGGGGACGTCGGTCACCGGGCGGTCGGCGACCGGGATGCGCGCGGTGACGATGGTGCCGAAGCCCTCGCGCGAGGTGATGGATGCCGAACCGCCCAGTCGCTCGGTGACGTGCTTGACGATCGAGAGCCCGAGCCCGGTGCCGCCGAGGCGCCGTGATCGCGACGGATCCGCGCGGTAGAAGCGCTCGAACACATGCGGGACGTCCTTCTCGGGAATGCCCGGGCCATCGTCCTGCACCTCCACCACCACCATGTCGCCGTCACGCCCCACGCGCACGGTGGCGGTGGACCCGGTGCCGGCGTAGCGCACGGCGTTCTCGGCGAGGTTGCGCACCACGGTGTGCGCCATGCGCTCGGTGAGCGCGGTCAGCGCGCCATCGGTGGCCTCCACCGCAAGCGTCACGCCCTGCTCGCCGGCCTCGCCCTCGAGCTCGGAGGCCACCTCGCGCGCCACGGCGCCCATGTCGGTGCGCTCGCCGGTGGGGTCACCCTGCGCCGCCTCGAGCTCGGACAGGAACAGGATGTCGTCGACGAGCGCCTCGAGGCGCTCGGTCTCGAAGCGCGAGCGTCGCACGAAGTCGGCGCGGATGTCGGCGGGCATCTGCGGGTCATCCAGCGCCTCGAGCATGCCGCGAAGCCCCGTGAGCGGCGTGCGCAGCTCGTGCGAGACGTTGGCGACGAACTGCGAGCGCAGGTCCTGGTAGGCCACCGCCTGCGTGGCGTCGATCAGGGTGAGCACGGCTCCTGGCTCGCCGTCCGCCGAGAACGGCACCACCTGCACACGGAACGTGCGCCTGCCCTCGACAAAGAGCCTGAGCTCGAACTCGGCGTCGCGGCCGGTGTCGAGGGCCTCGCGCACCCGCGCAGCCAGCATGTGGTCGCCGAAGGCCTCCAGCACGCTCACCCCGGCGCGCAGAAAGGGGAACGCCCGGAGCGCAGCGGGGTTCACGCGCTCCACCTCTGCGCCCGGGCCCACGAGCACCGCGGTGGTGGGCAGCGCCTCGAATGCGGCGTCCAGCCGGCCGGCATCGCCGTCGACCGGCGGGTGCTGGGCCTCGGGCAGCTGGGCGTCGGCCGAGCGCTCGCGACGCAGCGCCACCACCGCGCCGGTCATCACCACCACGGCGAGGGCGGCGATGACCCACGCAAGGGCACTCACGCCGCGGCCCCCTTGCGCCGGTAGCGCACCACCACCCACGCGAGGGCCAGCAGGATCGCCGCGGCCACCGCGGAGTCGAACCCGTGCAGCTGCTTCTGCAGGGTCTCCCAGTTGTCACCCACCGCGAGCCCCGCGTAGGCAAAGAGCAGGCACCAGGGAATGCAGCCGATGAGCGTGAGCACCGAGAACCGCCAGAACGGCATGCGCGCCACGCCCGCCGGCAGCGAGATGAAGGTGCGGATGATGGGCAGGCAGCGCGACATGAGCACTGGCCCGTCATCGTACTTCCCGAACCACCGGCCCGCGGCGTCCAGCGGCGCAGGCGTGATGTGCAGCCAGTGCCACCTGAGCGCCCACTCGCGGTCCTTGGTGGCCCCCACCCAGTGGGCGATCCACGATCCCACGAGGTTGCCGCCCACTCCTGCGGCGACCACCGCCCAGAGGGCCACCTTGCCCTGCCCGGCGAGGAAGCCGCCGAACACCATGATGGCCTCGCTCGGCACCGGGATGCAGGCGCTCTCGAGGATCATGAGGATGAACACCGCCCACGCGCCGTACGAGCCCACGACGTCGGTGGCGAAGTTCACCAGCGGTGCGGTGATACCGGGCACGGCTCAGCGCCCCACGCGCGCGGCAGGGGGCGTAGCGGGAATCGCCGTCACCTATTCGGGGATGGCGTCGATCTCAGCCTGCAGGGCCTTCATCTCGGTCACGAGGCGGTTCACCTCGTCGTCCAGTCCCCGCATGCCCTGGTGCTGGCGGTACACCACGTGGCCGAGCTCCTCGGCAGACGCGTTGAGCTTGCGCTGCAGCATGAGCTTCTCGCCCATGTCGCGGGCATCCTTGGCGCCCTTCTGCGCGGCATCGGCCGTCTTGTTGGCGAGTTCCCTCGCCTTGTCGGTGAATCCCATGACCCCTCCCGGATCAGGCCCGGTCGGCTCTCCACGTGCCCCAGGCGATGAACGTGGAGGCGATCGAGACGATAAGAGACACGATGATGCCCCATGACTGGTCGCGGATGTCCATGAGGGCGATGACCGTGTAGACGAGTGTGATCGACGTCAGGTAGGCGGCCACGCCCGCACCCGGAAGCCTCGGCACCTCGTAGTCGAAGGCATCGGCCAGCGAGATGAGGCCCGCGAAGAGCGCCGCGAGGAACGCCAGCCACACCGAGTCGGCATCCCATGCGCGGGCGCCGCCTGCGCCCCACTCGAAGAACAGGCTGATGATGAAGACGCCGTTGAGGATCGCCACGGCGATGAGCCGCTCCCGGCGATCGAGTGACTTGAGGTAATTCACTGGCGTCCTTTCTAGCCGCGCCGGTCGATGGCCCAGGCCATTGCGGTGAACACCACCGCGCCGGCCGACAGACCGAGGGCCACCCAGGCCCCGTACATGAGGTTGTCGCCCGCGATGAGGAACAGCGCGGTGTAGAAGAGCCCGATGGGCATGAGGAAGGTGCTGAAGGCCGGCACGGGCAGGGATCGCAGGCCATCCACGGTGATGGCGTCGAGCAGCAGCAGCGCCGATGCCACCGCCATGATCACCAGCGGCAGCCACGACGAGTCGATCATGTTGGCCCCGGTGAGGTCGCCGTCCACGCCGCCCATGCCGAACCACGGCAGGAAGAGCGCACCGCACCACAGCCC
This sequence comes from Actinomycetota bacterium, assembly GCA_016870155.1. Lineage (GTDB taxonomy): Bacteria > Actinomycetota > Thermoleophilia > Miltoncostaeales > Miltoncostaeaceae > SYFI01. The sequence continues at coordinate 16,550 of VGCE01000004.1, forward strand.
GCCGAGGGCGGCGGCCAGGATCTCCACGCGCTCGAGGGCTCCCAGACGAGGCACCGGCCGAGTCTACGCATGCGCTCGGCGAGCCCGAGCCGGTGTTACCGAGTGTCCTGGCGGTACACCGAGAACGTCAGCACGAGGCCGATCACCGAGAAGATCAGGGCCAGCCACACCCCGTACGAGAGCCCGTCGATCGCGAAGATGAAAACGATCACGTAGAAGACGAGCAGCGACATCAGGTAGGTGGCCAAGGACGTCGGGTTCATGCGGCGCAGGGGGATCTCCATGCGCAGGCCGTCGGCCGCCACGATGCCTCCGGCCACCAGGGCGATGATGAGCACCAGCGGCCACGAGCCCAGGTCGGCGCCCGAGCCGGATATCGGCCCGAAGCTCTGCCACTTCAGGAACAGCGAGATGATGAAGAGCAGCATGCAGACGGCTGCACCCATCTCCTTCTGCTCGCGTGAGATCCCCTGTAGGTCCACCGGTGCTCCTTGGACGGATTGTAACGTGACGCCTTTCGACGCCGCCTGCCGCCGTCCCTTCCCGCGGATTCCCTATGGAATGGCGAAGGGCGCGTAGTGGCCCGGCACCACGAGTGCGGGGGCGCGGTCGCGGATCATGCGCCACGCGGCCAAGTGCTCATCGCGGTTATCGAGCCCCTCGGGTGCCGACATCTCGCCGAACCATGCGGGGTCGGGACCCAGGGTGTCCCCCGCGATGATCACCCTGGCATCGTCGCACTCGGCCACCACGGCCACGTGCCCGGGCGCATGGCCCGGGGTGTGGAACCACGTCAGGCCCTCGCGGATCGTGCCCCCGGCGCCATCCATCACCACCACTGGGGCGTCGTCCACAATGCCGCGCTGCCGCCGGGCCCACGGGGTGCCCAGCTCATCACGGTGCGCCCACACCTCGGTGACCCCCGGCAACTGCGGCAGGGCGCTCAGGTGATCGGAGTGCAGGTGGGTCATCACCACGGTGCGCACGTCGGCCGGCTCGATGCCGCGGGCGCGCAGCGCGCCGTCCAGCATGTCGCCCTGGGTCTGGTAGCCGGGGTCCACCACCACGGCCTCGGGGCCGCTGAGCAGCACGGTGTTGGGCCAGGCGATCATGCCGGGCACCGCGCCCTCGAGCCGCCGGTACGCGGCGAAGGTGCCCTCGGCCGTGGCCGCCCGGCTCTCCACCACCTCATCCCCGAGCAGGCCGAACACGATGCGGTGCGCGGGCACCAGCAGCTCCCATCGCCACGGGCCGCCCGCCGCCATGGCCTATGGCTCCCGGCGTTCGCCCGCGCCGGGCTCGGGACGCGCGTGGCAGGGCGCCTCGAGGAAGGGCTCGACGGGGTCGGGCGACCGGCGCCGTGCGCGCTCGATGCGCACCCGCACCGCCTGGCGCAGCGGCGCGGCAAGCGGGGACGCCGCGAGGCCCACGAGCCCCACGCCGATGATCAGGCCGCGCCGGGGAGCGGCCACCGCGCTACTTGAGGAGCGAGAGGAACTCGTCGACCGGGATGGCGGTCAACGTCTGGAAGTGCGCGGTGCCACGCGCCGCGAGCTCCACCGAGACGCGGGCGATCACCTTCTCGTCGGGCGCCTCGACGATGTTCACGAAGTCGTAGGGACCGAGCACCGCCCACTGCTGGACGACCTTGGCGCCCATCTGCTCGATCTCCTGGTTCACTTCCTTCACGCGCTGCGGGTTGGCCTTGATGGTGCCCGCGCCGTGTGGGCTGAGCGTGCTGAGCAGGATGTAGGTCGGCACCCGTCCTCCTAGGGTCCTTGCCGGTCTCGGTGAGCGTACCAGCGTGCGGATAGGATGACCCCATGGCAACCGGGGCCCAGGCGCGCGCAACCCGTGGGACGGTTCCCGCCATCGTCGCGATCGCGTCGCTCATCCTGGCCATCGGCGTGTTCCTGCCGTGGTACACGGCCGACGTCGCGCCGCCGTTCACGCCCGAGGCCACCTCCGGATGGGACGCCACGCTGCTGGCGCGCATCGCCTTCGCCATGGCGGTGATCGCCCTCATCGCGTCGGCGCTCATCTGGCTCGACGTGCGCGGGTTCCTGCCCATCGACGCCGACATCGTGCGAGCGCTGGCGTGGACCTGCCTGGTGCTCGCGATCGCCGCGACGGCGCTGGTGGCCTGGCGCCTGGTGCGCCCGCCCGGGCCCGCGGAATTCCTGGCCCGTGACATCGGGCTGTTCATCGCCCAGGCCGCCGCCATCGTGGCGCTGGTGGCATCGATCGGCGCCGTGCGCCCGAGGAACCCATGATCCATGTATCCCGCACCATCACCGTCCCCATGGCCCGCGACGCGGCCTTCGCGCAGGTGGCCCGGTTCGGGCGCGCGTCGGAATGGGACCCGGGCCTGGTGGAGTCGCGTCAGGAGACCCCCGGCGAGCCGGGGCTCGGCACGGTGTTCCCCATCGTGGCCGAGTTCCGCGGCAAGCGCACGCCGATGACCTACGAGATCACCGAGTGGGAGCCCACCACGCGCATGGTCATCGAGGGCACCGGCGAGAAGGCCTTCGCCCGCGACGAGATCATCTTCCGCGACGCCCAGGGCGGCGGCTGCGAGATCACCTACACGGCCGCCCTCGGCATGAAGGGCGCGCTCAAACTGGCCGAGCCGTTCCTCAAGGGCACCTTCAACCACATGGGTGACGAGGCCGTGGCCGGCCTCGCACGCTGGCTCGGCGCGGGGTCCCCCGCCGCCTGAACCACGGAGGGGCGGCCCCGGTGTCCGGGACCGCCCCTCCACATGCGCGCAACCGACCGGTGACTGTCACCCGTGGTGACTGTCACCCCCCGGCTCGGGTCAGGCAGGCGCGCGCTCGCGCGGCCGCATGACCAGGGCGTCGTCCTCCACGACCACCTCGACGTCGTCGCCGGGCTTGACCGCACCGGTGAGCACCTCCATCGCGAGGGGGTCCTGCACCCGCTTCTGGATGACGCGCTTGAGCGGCCGGGCCCCGTAGGCCGGGTCGTACCCCTCGTCGGCGATCTTCTCGCGGGCCTCCGGTGAGAGGCTCAGGCGGATGTCCTGCTCCTCGAGCCGGTCGTCCAGGCGTGCCATCTGCATGTCCACCACGCGGTCGATGTCGCCGCGGGTGAGCTTGCCGAACTGCACGATCTCGTCCACGCGGTTGAGGAACTCCGGTCGGAAGTGATCGCGCAGCGCGCCCATCACGCGCTCCGAGGTGATGTCGTCGTCCAGGCCGTCCAGCATGAACTGGCTGCCGATGTTGGACGTCATGATCACCACGGTGTTGCGGAAGTCCACCACGCGGCCCTGGCCATCGGTCAGGCGTCCGTCGTCGAGGAGCTGCAGCAGCACGTTGAACACATCGGGGTGCGCCTTCTCGATCTCGTCGAGCAGCAGCACCGCATACGGCCGGCGACGCACGGCCTCGGTGAGCTGTCCGCCCTCCTCGAACCCGACGTAGCCGGGGGGCGCGCCGATGAGGCGGGCCACCGTGTGCTTCTCCATGTACTCGCTCATGTCGATGCGCACCATCGCGCGGTCGTCATCGAACATGAACTCCGCGAGCGCCCTGGCGAGCTCGGTCTTCCCTACCCCCGTGGGGCCGAGGAAGATGAACGAGCCGATGGGCTTGTTGGGATCGCTGAGCCCGGCGCGGGCGCGGCGGAGGGCGTTGGAGACGGCCTCGACGGCCTCGTCCTGGCCCACCACGCGCTCGTGCAGGCGGTCCTCCATGTGGACGAGCTTCTCGGTCTCGCCCTCCATGAGCTTGTTCACGGGAATGCCCGTCCACGACGCCACTACCTCGGCGACGTCCTCGCTGGTGACCTCCTCCTTCAGCATGCGGTGCTCCGCCTGCTTGGCGTCGAGGTCGCGCTCGGCCTCCTCCAGCCCGCGCTCGAGCTCGGGGATCGTGCCGAATCGCAGGCGCGCCGCTCCCTCGAGGTCGGCCTCGCGCTCGGCCCGCTCCACCTCGGTGCGGGCGCGATCGAGGTCGTCCTTCAGGTCGCGGATGCGCGTGATGGAGGCCTTCTCCTCTTCCCACGCGGCCTTCATGCCGTCCGACTCCTCGCGCAGGTCGGCCAGCTCCTGGGCCACGCGCTCGCGGCGCTCCACCGACGCGGGGTCGGTCTCGGCCTGCAGCGCCTGCTCCTCGATCTCGAGCTGGATGATTCGGCGAAGCAGCACGTCGAGCTCCTCGGGCACCGAGTCGATCTCGATGCGCAGGCGACTCGCCGACTCGTCGATCAGGTCGATCGCCTTGTCGGGCAGGAAGCGCGAGGTGATGTAGCGGTCGCTCAGTCGGGCCGCGGCCACGAGGGCCCCGTCCTGGATGCGCACGCCGTGGTGCACCTCGTAGCGCTCCTTCAGGCCGCGCAGGATCGCCACGGCGTCCTCCACCGAGGGCTCGCCCACCATCACCGGCTGGAACCGCCGCTCCAGTGCCGCGTCCTTCTCGATGTACTGGCGGTACTCGTCGAGCGTGGTGGCGCCGACGGCCCGCAGCTCGCCGCGGGCGAGCATGGGCTTGAGCAGCTGCGCGGCGTCCACCGCGCCCTCGGCCTTGCCGGCGCCCACGATCGTGTGGAGCTCGTCGATGAAGAGGATGATCTCCCCCTCTGCGTCGGCGATCTCCTTGAGCACCGCCTTGAGGCGGTCCTCGAACTCGCCGCGGTACTTGCTGCCGGCGATGAGGCTGCCCACGTCGAGCGCGATGACGCGCTTGCCCACGAGCCCCTCGGGCACGTCGCCGTCCACGATGCGCTGGGCCAGGCCCTCCGCAATGGCGGTCTTGCCCACACCCGGCTCGCCGATGAGCACGGGGTTGTTCTTGGTGCGGCGCGAGAGCACCTGGATGACCCGGCGCACCTCCTCGTCGCGCCCGATCACCGGGTCGAGCTTGCCCTGGGCAGCCGCCACGGTGAGGTCGCGCCCATACTTCTCGAGCGCCTGGTACTTCTCCTCGGGGTTCGGGTCGGTCACGCGGGCCGATCCGCGCACCTGCTTCAGCGCGGCCATGAGCGTGTCGCGGGTTACCCCGCTCGACTCCATGGCCTGCTTCGCCGGGCCCGGCTCCTCAACGAGGGCCAGCAGCAGGTGCTCGGTGCTGATGTACTCATCGGTGAGCGCCTCGGCCTCCCGGCCGGCCTTCCTCACCACCGCCTTGAACGACGGCGAGAACTCCACCGTGACATCGGCCCCGCTGACGGTGGGGCGAGCCTCCACCGCGGCCTGGGCCGCGGCGCGGAGCGCAGCCGGGTTTGCGCCGGCGCGCTCGACGATCGGCTGCACCACGCCCTCCGGCTTATCGAGCAGGCAGAGCAGCAGGTGCTCGGGCTCGACCAGCTGGTTCCCGCGCGTCTCCGCGAGGGCCTGGGCTGCCCCGAGCGCCTCTGCGGCGCGCTCAGTGGGCTTGTCCACGGGCATTAGCTGGACCTCCTCGGGTCTCGTGAATCTGTGACGCGGGGCACCGGTCGGAGCCCCGCGGGAATGACGTGCTTGATGGGCACGGCGGGCGGACCCGACGCGCGGCGCAGGTGGACGATCTCGGTGGACATCGAGCCCCGCGAGGCGTCGATGGCGCGCTCGTGCTCGGCCATGCGGGCCTGCACCTCGCGCTCGAGGTCGCGCACGCGGCGCATGGCCTGCTCGAGCTGCTGCTCGAGGTCGAGCACGCGCTCGATGCCGGCCAGGTTGAGTCCGGTCTCGCCCAGCACCTGAATGCGGCGCAGGCGGGCGAGGTCGGCCTCGGAATACAGGCGGGTGCGGCCCTTGGTGCGGCCCGGCTGCACCAGGCCCCGGCGCTCGTACATGCGCAGGGTCTGGGGGTGCATGCCGGCCATCTCGGCGGCGACGCCGATCATGAACACCGGCCGCGTCTCGTCGCGCTCGAGGCTCATCGGAAGAGCTTCTCCCGCGGGTCGGCGCCACCCAGCGCCGCGAAGGCCTCGAGGGCCTCCTTCTGCTCGTCGCTGAGCGACGACGGCACAGTGAGCCTGAGCCTGGCCAAGAGCGATCCGTTGCCCGATCCGCTGAGCTTGGGAGCGCCCTTGCCCGGCACGCGCAGGGTGCGGCCGTCCTGACTGCCGGGCGGCACGGTGATCTTCACCCGGCCGTCGAGCGTGGGCACCTCGATCTTCGCGCCGAGCGCGGCCTCGCTGAAGGTGACGGGCACCTCGATCACCAGGTCGTCGCCCTTGCGGGTGTACACCGGGCTGGGCATGACGCGCGTGATCACGTGCAGGTCGCCCGCCGGGCCGCCGCGCATGCCGGCGCCGCCCTTGCCCTTGAGCTTGATGCGGGTGCCGTCCTTCGCGCCGGCCGGGATGCGCACGCGAATGCGCCGCTCGGCCGACCGCACGCCCGAGCCGTGGCAGTCGGGGCATGGGTCCTCGATGATCGTGCCGGCCCCGCCGCATTCCGGGCAGGTCTCGGGTATCGAGAAGCCGCCGATGTCGCGCCCCACCTGGCCGCGGCCATCACAGGCCGTGCACAGACGCGGGCTCGTGCCCGGCTTGGCACCCGATCCCGAGCACGTGGCGCAGGCCTCGGTCTTCTCGAGCGTCACCGGCACCTCGGCGCCGGCCATCGCCTGGTCGAACGACAGCGTCACCTCCACCTCGAGGTCCTGGCCGCGCCGGGCACCGCCCGACTGGCCACGGCCGCCGCGGCGTCCGCCGCCGCCCCCGAACATCGATCCGAAGATGTCGCCGAAGCCGCCGGCCCCGCCGCCGGTGCCATCGCCGAAGCCGCCGTAGCCGCCACCCATGCGGGCGAACTGGCGCGCGGCGTCGTATTCACTGCGCTTCTCGGCGTCGGACAGCACGTCGTGCGCGTGCGATACCTCCTTGAAGCGCTCCTCCGCGGATGCGTCATCCGGGTTGGCGTCGGGGTGGTACCTGCGCGCAAGGGCCCGGTAGGCCCTCTTGATGGCCTCGTCGTCGGCGTCCTCGGGCACACCGAGAACCGCATAGAGGTCCGTGTCGTTCAGCGGGTGCCCCCTCCCTGGGAAACCACCACGCGCGCCGGCCGGATGACCGCGTCGGACATCCGGTAGCCGCGCTCCACCACCGCCACGACCGTCCCCTCGGGGTGGTCGGGCGAGGGCACGCTCTGCACGGCCTCGTGCACGGTCGGGTCGAACGCCTCGCCGTGGGCGGGGATCTCCTGAACCCCACGGCCCACCAGCAGCGCGCCGAGCTGCTGGCGCACCATGTCCACGCCCGCGACGATGCCGTGGGCACCCTCATCGTCCGTGGCCACCAGGGCCTCGAGCGCCCGTTCGAGGTTGTCGAGCACGGGCAGCAGCTCGCCCACGAGGTCCCGCACGCCGGCCACGGCCAGCATGGGGCTCTCGCGCTCGACGCGCTTGCGGTAGTTGTCGAAGTCGGCCCGGGCGCGCTGCAGCTGGTCGAGGTAGTCGTCCCGCTCGGCGCTCACCCGCGCTAGGTCGTCGTTGGTCTGGTCCACGCCCTCGGGGCCCGGGGCACCCGCCTCATCGGCGGGCACCACGGGCTCCTCGGGAGCGACGTCGGTGTTGGTTGGGTCGGTCAACGGGATTCCCCTAGGCCTTCTGGGCCGGCTCGTCCTCGTCGATCACCTCGTAGTCGGCGTCCTCCACGGTCTCCTCGCCGGCGTCGCCCGCGCCCTGCTGCTCGGCGGCAGCGCGCTGGTACACCTGTTCAGAGACCTTGTGCAGGGCCTGGGTGACCTTCTCGGTGGCGGCCTCGATGGACGTCGCGTCCTCACCCGACTGGCTGGCCCGGGCCTCCTCGATCGCCGACTCGAGCTCCGTCTTCAGGGCCTCGTCGACCTTGTCGCCGTGGTCCTTCAGCTGGCGCTCGGCCTCGTTCACGCGGGCCTCGCTCTGGTTGCGGGCGTCGGCCAGCGCGCGCAGGCGCTTGTCGTCGTCGGCGTGGCTCTCCGCCTCGTCCACCATGCGCTTCACCTCGTCGTCGCTCAGGCCCGACGAGCTTTTGATCTCGATCTTCTGCTCGTTGCCCGTGCCGCGGTCCTTCGCGGACACGTGCACGATGCCGTTGGCGTCGATGTCGAACGTGACCTCGATCTGCGGGGTGCCGCTCGGCGCCGCCGGGATCCCGGTCAGGTTGAAGCGACCGAGCGTGCGGTTGAAGCTCGCCATCTCGCGCTCGCCCTGCAGCACGTGGATCTCGACCTGGCTTTGGTTGTCCTCGGCCGTCGAGAACACCTCGCTCTTCTTGGTCGGGATCGTGGTGTTGCGCTCGATCAGGCGCGTGAACACCCCGCCCTTGGTCTCGATGCCCAGCGACAGCGGGGTCACGTCGAGGAGCAGGACGTCCTTGACATCGCCGGCGAGCACGCCGGCCTGGATCGCGGCGCCCACGGCCACGACCTCGTCTGGGTTCACGCCCTTGTGCGGGTCCTTGCCCGTGACCTCCGTCACGCGCTCCTGCACCGCGGGCATGCGGGTCATGCCGCCCACGAGCACCACGTGGTCGATGTCGGCGCCGGTCACGCCGGCGTCCTCCAGGGCCTGCTTGGTCGGGCCCTCGAGCCGCGTGAGCAGGGCGTGCGTGAGCTCCTCGAACTTGGCGCGCGTGAGCGACAGGTCGAGGTGCTTGGGGCCCGAGGCGTCCGCCGTGATGAACGGCAGGTTGATCTGCGCGCTCGTGGTGGTGGACAGCTCGATCTTGGCCTTCTCGGCCGCCTCGTACAGGCGCTGCAGCGCCATGGCGTCCTGGCTCAGGTCAATGCCCTGGCTGGCCTTGAACTCGGCGACCATCCAGTCGACGACCGCCTTGTCGAAGTTGTCGCCTCCCAGGTGGTTGTCGCCGTTGGTGGACTTCACCTGGAAGACGCCGTCGCCGATCTCGAGGATCGACACGTCGAACGTGCCGCCGCCCAGGTCGAAGACCAGGATCGTCTGCTCGTTCTCCTTGTCGAGCCCGTAGGCCAGCGCGGCCGCGGTGGGCTCGTTGATGATGCGCTTCACATCGAGGCCGGCGATGGTTCCGGCGTCCTTGGTGGCCTGGCGCTGGGCGTCGTTGAAGTACGCGGGCACGGTGATCACCGCGCCGTCGACCTCATCGCCCAGGAACGCCTCGGCGTCCTGCTTGATCTTCTGCAGGATCATCGCGCTGATCTCCTGCGGCGACCACTCCTTGTCACCGGCCTTCACGCGCACGTCGCCGCTGGGCCCGGGGACGACCTCGTACGGGACGATGGTCTGCTCCTCCGACACCTCGTTGGTGTCGCGGCCCATGAAGCGCTTGACGCTGAACACGGTGTTCTGCGGGTTGGTCACTGCCTGGCGGCGCGCGACGGCGCCCACGAGGCGCTCGCCCTGCGGGGTGAACGCGACGACCGACGGGGTCGTGCGACCGCCCTCCGCGTTGGGGATGACCTCGGGCTCGCCGCCCGTGAGCACGGCCATGGCCGAATTGGTGGTTCCGAGATCGATGCCGATCGTCTTGCCCATGGAAGTAATTGCCTCCTGATGCGTTACGTGGAAATGGCCCGGTTCATTCCGGGCCGGTCTGATCACGAGGGGCATGCAACAACATGAGTCACCCCATATCAAGTCATCTGCGTTATGGCTTAGTAAGTCATGAAGGGGCCGCCAACCCCGGTGTCAGGCACTTAACCGAGGGTGTCAGCATGCGCGCGGGTCGGTTAAGTGCCTGACACCGGGGTTGGCGGCGCACCAACGCGAAAGGGCCCGCTCAGCGGGCCCTTTCCGGTTACGCGTGCCCCATGCCGGGGCGGTCTGGCGCCTAGACGATGCCGGCGGGCGGGCCGTCCTCCTCGCGGTTCTTGCCGAAGCCCGTGCGCTGCAGCAGCGCCCAGCCCGCGGGCAGGATCGCCGCGACGACCGCCAGCTTCAGCAGGTCACCCAGGATGAACGGCTGCACGCCGAGCTCGTAGGCCTGCGACCACCCCAGCGTCACGCCGTCGCCCGCGGGCGACCAGTTGGCCAGCCAGGGCAGGCCGATGGCGTAGATGAGCACGTTCCCCAGCAGCAGCACGCCGATCATGGGCACCACCCGGCGGTCGGCGCCGCGCTCGCACAGCCATCCCACCACGGCGGCGGCGAGGATGAAGCCGATGATGTAGCCGCCCGTGGCGCCCGTGATGATGTCCCAGCCACCGGACTGGTCGCTGAAGATCGGGGCACCGAGCGCGCCGATGGCGAAGTACAGCACCAGCGACAGCGCGCCGCGCCACGCGCCCAGCATGCCGCCCACCAGCAGCACGGCGAGGGTCTGCCCGGTGAACGGCACCGGGTACCAGGGGATCGATACCTGCGCCAGCAGCGACACCACGGCCGTGCCGGCGAGGACCAGCAGGATGTCGCGGACGAGCGTGCTTGCCCGGCTCTGGCCGCGGGGGACGACGCGATCGACGATCGCCCCGTAGCGAACTGCATGCATTCGGCGGTGCTCCTCGGAAAAACGATGGGAAAACTGCGTGCTCCGGTGATGCTAGCGATGGCGTGACAGGCAGGGACCGAGGCACGGGTGTCATACACTCGTTCCATGGCAACGGAGTCGGCAAGCGGCATAAGCGGCGGAATCGACCAGCTTCGCAACGGGCTGATCGAGGTGGCGAGCGTGATCGTCGGGCAGGTGGAGCGCGCCGTGGACGCCTGGGAGAACCAGGACCACGCCGAGGCCGCCGCGGTGATCGCCGGCGACGACGAGGTGGACGCCCGCTGTAAGGACCTGGAGCGCCTGGCGTTCGACCTGGTGCTGCTGCAGGCTCCCAAGGCCCACGACCTGCGCCTCATCCACACCGGCCTCATCATCACCGTGGCACTCGAGCGCGTGGGTGACCTCGCCGTGGCAATCGCCCACCGGGTGGAGGCCATGGAGCCCTCGCGTCCCATCCCCGAGGTGGACGCCCTGCTCAAGCGCATGGAGCCGCGCGCCATCAGCGCCCTCTCGCAGGCCGTGCAGGCCTTCGCCCGCGAGGACACCGGCCTGGCCATCGTGGCCCGGTCCGACGCCCGCAGCGTGCAGGACCTCCTCGAGGGCGTGATGCAGGCGGCATCGCACCACGCCGCCGACCAGGACAGCGCCCCGTGGCTCGCCAGCGCCGTGCTGCTCGCCCGCCACCTAGAGCGGGTGTCCAACAACGCGGCCGAGATCGCCGGCCGCGTGAGGTTCGTCGCCGAGGGCGGCGACCCGATCTAGCCGGGCCGCCGCCCCCGGGCGGCGATCAGTCGCGCGTCAGGCGACTAGCACTGCAGGTTGAGCCAGAAGCTGGCCGCGTTCTGCACAGTGGCGCCGCCCCCGCCGAGGGTCGTGCTGTACGTGGTGACGACCCACTGGGTGTTCTGCGTGCCCGCGGCCACGGTGGCCGAGCCCGTGGTCGTGGTCGGGTCCGTGAAGGTCTGCAGCGTCACCTGCGGCGCGCATGCGCTGACATTGCTCGGGAACGTGACCGTGTAGGTCGAGGTGCCAGTCTTCGCAACGGTGACGGTGACGCCGCTCGTCGACGAGGTCACCGTGCCGCCGAAGGCGATGAAGGCGAAGTACGCCGGGTTCGACATCTGCGTGTGCGTCACGGCGCCATTGGCGATCTTGGCCGTGGTGATCGCCTGGTTGGCGATCTGCGTGGTGGTCCACCCCTGGCCGGCGCCCGCCACCTTGCTGAGCGGGGTCACGCCGTTGGCGCCGGTGTTGGCGGCATCGGTCGTGGTGGTGCGGATGGGCGCCAGGTAGTTCAGCGATGAGTTCGAGCGCTTCACCGCGGCCTGCGAGATGCGCTGGTTGATCAGCAGCTGCTGGCTGGCGGTGGTGCTGTTCTCGTTGGCAGCCATGCCTGAACCGACCAGCAGTCCGGCGGCGCCGAGCACCGCCACCGACGCGATGGCAAAGGGATACACCTTCATGAGGAGGCCTCCATGTGTTGGGGATGAGCCGCGGCGCACGTTAGGCGGGTCGCCGCGGGATGCTGACCGAAATTTACGCAATCCTTGCGAGTGCGTTGCGGAACCTCCTGCACATGATCGAAAAGAGCCGTACCGGTGATAGCGTGCCCGCCCTATGAGCGCTCCCACCCGTCTCGAAAGCGCCCTCGCGGAGGGCCGTTTCGCCGTCACCAGCGAAATGGGCCCGCCCAAGAGCGCCGATCCCTCGGTGATCGCCGAGAAGGCCCGCCTGCTGGGGCCGGTGACCGACGCGGTGAACATCACCGACAACCAGACGGCGCAGTCGCGCATGTGCCCGCTGGCATCGGGGCGCATCGCGCTCGACAACGGCGCCGAGCCGGTGATGCAGATGACCGTGCGCGACCGCAACCGCATGGCGCTCAGCAGCGACATCCTGGGCGCGTCGGCGCTGGGGATCCACAACACGCTGTGCATGAGCGGCGACCCCATCCACATCGGCAACCACCCCGACGCCGCCGTGGTGAACGACATCGACACCATGGCGCTGCTGCGCCTGCAGGCGTCCCTGCGCAACGGCCGCTTCATGAACGAGGCCGAGGAGGAGCTGGCCGGCGAGCCGCCGCACCTGGTGATCGGCGCCACGGCCCACCCTGCCGCCGACGACCCCGACGTGGAGATCTCGAAGATCCGCGCCAAGATGGAGGCGGGCGCCGACTTCTTCCAGACCCAGCTGGTGTACGAGCCCGAGCGCGTGGCGGCCTTCATGAGCCGCCTCGAGGCCGCCGACCTTCCCGCCCTGCCCAAGCTGCTCATCGGCGTGGGCCCCTTCAAGCACCTGCGCATGGCCGAGCACATGCGCGACAAGGTGTGGGGCGTCACGGTGCCCGACGCGCTCATCACCCGCATGCAGCAGGCCGATGATGAGGGCGAGACCGGCATGGACATCTGCGTGGAGGTCATCCAGGCCCTGCGCGAGATCCCGGGCGTTGCCGGCGTGCATGTGATGGCGATCGCCTGGGAAACGTCGGTGCCGGAGATCCTCTCGCGCGCCGGCTTGGTGCCCGCCGCCCGCTAGAGCGCGTCGCCCTTCCCGCTAGGGCGCGTCGTCTCCCAGCAGGTCGCCGAGGTCCGCGAGGCCCTCGGCACCATCCATGTCGCCGCCCCCGCCGTCCCCGTCCACCTCAGCGGTGGCGATGTCGATGGCGTCCTCGGCCAGCACGATCACCGTGGCGGTCCAGAGGGGGTCCTCGGCAGGGTCGTCCGGCACCGGCCCCTCGGCCAGGCGCTTGATCGACGCCAGGGCCATGGGGGGCGCGGGCACGTCAAGTGCGAGCAGCGACTCACGGGCCCAGGCACGTATCTCGTCATCGCCGGTGGCGCGGGCCAGGCGCGGGGTGGCGACCTCAGGCGAGGTGCCGGCGTCGGCGTAGTCGGCGATCTCCGGCCCGAAGTCCTCGGGGTCGAGGTCGAGCAGGTCCACCACGGTGCGGCCTGCCGTAGTGGCCAGCGCGATCAGGGCCTCGGGGCGCTCGGGGTCGGTGCCCTGCGTGGCGGCCAGCACCTCGAGGCGATCGAGTGCCCGGGCACGGGCCGCGGCCAGGTCGAGCCCCGCGCGCTCGGCCAGCGCGAGGGCCAGGGGGTTGTGGGGGTCCGCATCGGCCGCGAACTCCTCGGCCACGACCAGGGAGCGGTCATCGGCCGCGTCGTCGGACCGCTCCGCGCGCGAGAGCGCCGCGGCCATGGGGCCCTGCAGCACCGGCCACTGCGCGGTGGCCACCTGCTTGATGAGCGCGTCCACCTCGTCGCGGTCGGGCGCGCCCGCGCCGATGGCCGCGGCGAGCTGGGTGGCCTCGGGCCCCAGCAGCCCGCGCGGGAACGCCATGCCGGTCATGGCGATCACGCGCCGCATGGCGGCCATGTCGCGCTCGGTGCTCACGGCGTCGTCCTCACGGGGTCATCCTCACGGCAGAACGATCTCATGCTCGATCGCGCCCAGCCGGCTGATCTCGATGCGCACGATGTCCCCGGGCTGAAGGAACCGCATGGGGTCCATCCCCACGCCCACGCCCTGCGGGGTGCCGGTGGTGATCACGTCGCCTGGCTCCAGCGGGAACACATGCGATGCGAACGACACCAGCTCGGCGACGGTGAAGATCATGTCCTCGGTGCTGGTGTCCTGGCGCAGCTCGCCGTTCACCCATGTGCGGATGCGCATGTCCTGGGGGTCGCCGGCCTCCCCATTCGAGGTGATCCACGGACCCATGGGCATGAACCCCCACCCGCTCTTGGCGCGGATCCACTGCGGCTCGCTCTTCTGCCGGTCGCGGGCGCTGACGTCGTTGACCACCGTGTACCCGAACACGTGCTCGAGTGCGCGGTCCACCGGCACGCGGTGCGCCCGCGGGCCGATCACCACACCAAGCTCGCCCTCGTAGTCGAGGCAGCGCGTCCACTCGGGGTGCACCACCGGGCCCGACGGCCGGTTCACCGTGCCGCGCATCTTGGCGAACAGCACCGGCTCGTCGGGCGGCTCCTTGCCCGTCTCCGCCGCGTGCGCCCGGTAGTTGAGCCCGATGCCGAAGGCATTGCCCGGCACCACCGGGGCCTCGAGCACCACCCACGACAGCGGCACGGGATCGCCCGCTGGCACGGGGTCTGCCCCGCGAATGACGTCGAGGGCGTCGGCCACGGCGAGAGGCACCACGGTGTCCCCTTCGACCAGTCCGGGAACGGTCCCGTCGGGGCCGCGGAAGGAGCACAGGCGCATCGGCCGCTATCCTACGGACCTCCCGCCGGCCCTTGCGTGGCCGTCACCTGACCACGGAAGGGGCCCTATCTCTCCGCGCACTGATGACACCCGCACCGACGGGAACCCCGCAGCGCGGCAGGCCGTGTCCGAGGGGGTCCGCGGATTCTTCGCCCCCTTCGTGCGGTTCCTGGTGCGCATGGGCGTCACGCCCAATGCCATCACGGTGTTCGGCTTCGTGCTGGCTATCGCGACGGCGGTGCTCGCCGGCCTCCAGCTGTGGATCTGGGCGGCGGTCGTGGGGATCATCGGGGGGTTGAGCGACCTGTTCGACGGCTCGGTGGCCCGCCTCAGCGGCAAGGCCAGCCGCTTCGGGGCGTTCCTCGACTCCAACCTCGACCGCCTCGGCGAGGGCCTCGTGCTCGGGGGCATCGGCGTGGCCATGGCCAGCGACGGCCGCACCTACGCCGTCGCCATGATCTTCCTCGCGCTCACCGGGGCATTCCTGGTGTCGTACACCCGCGCACGCGCCGAGGGGCTGGGCATCGACTCCAACAAGGGCGGGCTGTTCAGCCGCACCGAGCGACTGATCCTCATCGGCTTCGCGCTGCTGCTGGGCGGCTGGGGAATCACCATCGAGGTCATTATGACCATCCTCGCCGTGGGGACTCTCATCACCTTCGCCCAGCGCCTTTTCTACGTACACTCCGTGCTCCGGGATGCCGACGGGCCCCCGGACACCAGGTAAACAACGGGGGAGACCCGATCTCGTGGGCAAGTCGGTCAACGTGGCCATCATCGGCGTGGGCAACTGCGCCTCGTCGTTCGTCCAGGGCGTGCAGTACTACAAGGACGCCGGCAAGGACGACTTCGTCCCCGGCCTCATGCATTCGGTGCTGGGCGGCTACCACGTGAAGGACATCAACTTCACCGCGGCGATCGACATCGACGTCAACAAGGTGGGCCTCGACCTGGCCGACGCGATCTTCACCGAGCCCAACAACACCATCAAGTTCTCGGACGTCCCCGAGACCGGCGTGCACGTGTCGCGCGGCATGACCCACGACGGGCTGGGCAAGTACCTCTCGGAGGTCATCGAGAAGGCGCCGGGCGAGACTGCCGACATCACCGGGCTGCTTAAGAGCACCAAGACCGACGTGGTGGTGTCGTACCTGCCGGTGGGTTCCGAGCAGGCCACCAAGTGGTATGTGGAGCACATCCTGGCCGCGGGCTGCGGGTTCGTGAACTGCGTGCCGGTGTTCATCGGCCGCGAGCACTACTGGCAGGAGCGCTTCCGCGAGGCCGGCGCGCCGATCGTGGGCGACGACATCAAGAGCCAGGTGGGCGCCACCATCGTGCACCGCCAGCTCACCCGCCTCATGCGCGAGCGCGGCGTGCGCCTCAAGCACACTACGCAGCTCAACTTCGGCGGCAACACCGACTTCCTCAACATGCTCGAGCGCGAGCGCCTCGAGAGCAAGAAGATCAGCAAGACCAACGCCGTCACCTCGATGCTCGACTACGAGATGGACCCCAAGGACATCCACATCGGGCCGAGCGACTACGTGCCGTGGCTCACCGACCGCAAGTGGGCGCACATCCGCCTTGAGGGCCAGGCGTTCGGTGACGTGCCGCTCAACATCGAGCTCAAGCTCGAGGTGTGGGACTCCCCCAACTCGGCCGGCGTGGTGATCGACGCCGTGCGCTGCTGCAAGCTGGCCAGGGACCGCGGCATCTCGGGCACGCTCGAGGGTCCGTCGTCGTACTTCATGAAGAGCCCGCCCATCCAGCACCCGGACGACGTCGCCCGCCAGATGACCGAGGAGTTCATCAGCGGCGAGAGCGACGCCGCCCTGCCCAGGTAGGGCGGGGCCCGCGGTGAGCGACTCACCGCTCAGGATCGCCCTGGTATCGCCCCACGCGTTCCCCCCGGGGGACGACGTGGGGCACGCGGTTGCCGCCGAGGCCGAGGCCCTGGCGCGCCGCGGGCATGCGGTGACGATCCTCGCCCCCGGCAAGGGCCGGCAGGCAGCCGACGCGGGCCGGCGGCGCATCGAGGCGCTGGAGGCCGGCGACGCCGACGCCGTGGCCGCAGGTCCCGGCGGGCCGCCCCTGCTGGTGGCCACCTCACGGGCCATCCGCAAGAGCAGCAAGGGCACCGGGCGCCGCCTCGGCGGGCCCATCGAATCGGCATCGGGGCTCGAGATCGCCCTTGGCCTGGGCGGCTTCGACGTGGCCCACCTGCACGAGCCCCTGGCCCCGTCGCCCGCGCTGGCCGCGCTGCGCCATGCCACCGGCATTCGGGCGGTCACCTTCCACCGCACCGCGCCACTGGCCGGCGTGGCGTTCGTGCGGCCCCTCGTGGACCGCGCCCTGGCGCAGGCCGATCTTCGCATCGCGCTCTCGCCCGCCGCACGCCACGTGCTGGCCGGGGTGCTCCCCGGCGAGTACGAGGTGGTGCCCGAGGGGCTCGACCCGGCGCTGTTCGGGCCGCCCGCCGATCATCCCGGCATCGTGGTGGTGGCCCGCGATCGCGATCGCACCGGGCTGCGCTTCGTGCTGCGCGCGCTGGTGGGCACCGACCCCGCGCAGACCGGCCCCATCACCATCATCGGGCCGCCCGACGCGCCCCAGCGCACGCGCACGGCGGTGCCCAAGGCGCTGCGTGACCGCGTGCGGGTGGTGCCCGACGCCGGAGCGGTCAGCCGCGCCGAGGCCCTGCGCGAGGGGCGCATCGCACTGTTCCCCACCGACGAGGAGGCTGGTAGCCCCGTGCTGCGCGAGGCCATGGCCGCATCGATGTGCGTGCTGGCCGCGCGCTGCCCCGATGCGGACGATGCGCTCGGCACCGACGCCGGCATGACCCTTCCCCCCTTCAACGCCGAGGCGTGGGCCGATGCCGTGGCGTCGTGCCTCGCCAACCCGGCGCGGGTGGCGTTGTTCGGCGCCGCGGCCGAGGTCCGGGGGCGCGCGCGCGCGTGGGACGACGTGGCCGTCGACCTCGAACAGTTGTACCGCGGCGCGGTGGCCCGCCCCGCAGAGGCGGCCGCCGCGGGCGCCGAGCCGCCGGTGTTCGCCGATCTTCGCGTGCGCACGGGCCCCGGACTCGGGCCGCGCGAGATCGTGGCCACGGCCGTGGAGCGCGACATCCGCGTCGTGGCGGTCGCGGCCCCGGGCGGCATCGAGCCGGCACTCGAGGTGCACCGCGCAGCGCCCGAGCGCGTGCGGGTGATCGTGGGGCAGGAGATCGACACCCGCGAGGGCGTGATCGTGGGACTGTTCCTCACGCACTCGGTGCCCGACGGCCTGGCGCTGGATGACTCGCTGCGCCGCGTGCGCGACCAAGGCGGCATCACCGTGATTCCCCACCCCGACTCCGCCATCGCGCCGCCGGCCGAGTCGCTGCGCGGCGCGCAGCACCTGATCGACTGCCACGAGGGGCTCACGCCCATGCGCCCGGCCGCGCAGGCCACCGATGCCGCACTGCTTCTGCAGCGAGCGGGCCTGGTGGTGACCGCGGGAAGCGCCGCGGCGGCCCCCGCCGAGATGGGCACGGCCGGCGTGCTCATGCGGCCCTTCGCCGGCCCCGAGGAGTTCCTGGCCGCGCTGGGCGACGCCCGCCCGGTGCGCCGGCGCCGCGGCCTTCGCGGCCGGAGCGCGCGTTCCTCGCGCCGCGCGTCGCAGCAGGATGCCTAGGTTGCAACGCTCGCTGCGGGCTCCGGGGAGGAACCGCATGCGAGCACCACGAAACGTCATGCGCTGATGAGCGCCGAGTCACCCGCCACTCCCGAGCCCGGTCCCGACGAGGGACGGTCCGTCCCGCGCATCGAGGATGCCTACCTTGATCGGGCGATCCGTGAGATGCACCTGCTCGAGGAGCGCATGGACGCCTGCATGGGCTGCGCCGCCTCGGGCACGTTCCCGGTGAAGGCATCGGGATCGCCCACCGCGGACATCATGCTCATCAAGTGGCAGTCGTCGCTCTCGGAGCGCCAGGAGGGCGTGTCGTTCTACGGGCGATCGGGCGAGGCCGTGCGCCGCAGCGTGGAGCGCCTGCACGTGGACCCCTCCGCGCTCTACGGCACCCTGGTGCTCAAGTGCCCGCACGCCGACCCGTCGGGGCCCATGGGCGACGAGCTCGAGTGGCTGGCCGAGGAGATCCGCATCGTGCGCCCGCGGCTCATCGTGGTGATGGGCGACCGCAGCATCGGCGCCGTTGACGCCCTGAAGTTCCCCATGGCCGAGCCCCTGCCCGTGGAGCAGGGCGTGGTCACCCGCTGGACGCCGTCCATCGAGGCGCTGGTCACCCCGGACATCGACGACTCCCTCGACGAGCAGGACGCCAAGCGCCGCTTCTGGGCCGCCTTCCGGGCCCTCGGCGACTGGTACGCAGCCGAGCCCCCCTGGTAGGCGTCCCGGCGGGCCGCCCGCCGTACTGCGGGCATGGGCCACGCCGGTCGGGCAGACTCAATTCATGAAAACACCTCTGCGCCTCCTCGCAGCGGCCTCAGCTGCCGCGCTCGCCATCACCGTTGTCGGCTGCGGCTCCTCCGACTACGCATCGTCACCCGACGCCGCTGCCGAGACCGCCCCGTCCGCGGACACCACCGCGGCGCCCGACGCCGACGGCAACCTCGCCACCTTCATGAAGGACGTCGGCGAGGAGCTCAACGCCTACTGGGCCGCCGACTGGGGCGAGGGCTGGAAGAACGCGGTGGTGAAGATTCCCGAGGACGCCGCCGAGACCGCGTGCGGCACCATCGACGCCAACGAGGTGGGGCCCGCGTACTGCGGCGCCGACTTCACCATGGTGCTGCCCGTGGCCTTCTTCCGCGACGAGATCATCCGCGCCGATGAGGACCTGAATAACGACGCCGCCGTGGCTGCCGTTATCGGCCACGAGTTCGGGCACCACATCCAGGAGCTCGCCGGCGTGGGCGAGGCCGTCTCCGGGGCGCAGGCCGACGTCCCCGAGATCGCCAACCTGCTGTCGGTGGCCAATGAGCTGCACGCCGACTGCCTGATGGGCGAGTGGATGTCGTCCGTGAACGGCGAGAGTCGCCTCGAGCCCGGCGACCTCGACGAGGTGCTTACCGTCCTGGAGAAGATCGGCGACGACAAGCTGTCGGAGAGCGTCGGGGAGCAGGCAGACCCTGAGACCTTCGACCACGGCACCGCCGAGCAGCGACAGACATGGTTCGGCGTCGGCTTCGAGACGCGGGACATCGAGGCGTGCAACAAGGTGTACGACGACCTGGCCGACGGCACGCTGTCCGAGGAGGTTCAGGCGGGCGCAGACGCGGTGAATGAATCACGCACTGATTGACCTGACCGAGCTCGCCCGTCAAGGGCCCTGCAGCCCGCGAGGCGGCTACCCGCGCGTGAAGCGGGCGACGGCCTCGATGTGGGGCGTCTGCGGGAACATGTCCACCGGCTGCACCCACTCCAGCCGGTAGCCGCCGTCCACCAACCGCTTGGCGTTGTCGGCGAAGGTGGCGGGCTGGCACGACACGTACACCAAGGTCTTGGGCGCCAGCTCCACGATTCGCCGGCAGGCACCGCCCGAGAGACCCGCGCGCGGAGGATCGACGATCGCCACGTCGGGCTCGGGCAGGTGACCGCGGTGCTCGCGCAGCACCACGCGCACGTCGCCGGCCATGGCCGTGTGGTTGGCGATGCCGTTGCGCTCGGCGTTGCCGCGGGCATCCTCCACGGCCTCGGGCATGAGCTCGATGGCCACTACGTGCCTGCTCAGCGCGCCCAGGGCCACGCCGATGCTGCCCACGCCGGCGAACAGGTCGTACAGCACCTCGCCGCCCGTGAGCCCTGCGGCCTCGGCCGCGCGACGGTAGAGGTGACCGGTCATGCGCGAGTTGGTCTGGAAGAACGACCCGGCTGAGAGGCGCAGGGTCACCGGCCGACCCGGGTCCACCTCCACGGCCTCCTCGAACCAGTCCTGCCCCCACACGGTGCGACTGGGAAGCCCGCCGGTTACCTCGGACATCCCGTCGTTTACCGCATGCACGATGCCCACGAGCCCGGGCACCTGCGCCGGCAGGCGGTCGGCCAGCCGGTCCACGGCTTCATCGGGACCCGGCGCGGTGACCACCGTCACCAGCACCTGACCCGTGAGCACCCCTTCACGCACCACCACGTGGCGCAGCACCCCCAACTGCGCGCGCTGGTCATACGGCGCAAGGCCCTCGTCCACCGCCCAGGCACGCACGGCCTCACGGGCCACATTGCCGGTGGACGTGGCCAGCAGGCAGGCGTCGATGTCCACCACCTCGTCCCACCGGCCACGGCGGTGGAACCCCAGGCGCATCTCGCCATCCGGCCCCGGCGAGGCGGAGTACTCCATCTTGTTGCGATAGCCGAAGTGATCGATTGCCGGGTCGGCCTCGCGCACGTCAACGCCTTCCAGCCCGCCGATGCGCGCCAGGTGCTCGGCCACCTGCCGCCGCTTGGCGTCGAGCACCACGTCGTAGTCCACCTGCTGCAGCCGGCACCCGCCGCACTCGGGCACGAAGGCGCAGGGCGGGGCGATGCGCCCCGGCCCCGGCTCGAGCACCTCCACCAGTTCGGCCTCGCCGAAGCGCCTGCGCACCCTTCGAAGCCGCACCCGCGCGCGGTCGCCCGGGGCGGTATCGGGCGTGAACACCACGAACCCATCGGCACGCGACACGCCCCGGCCGCCGAAGGCCAGGTCGTCAACGGTCACGTCGATCTCATCGCCGCGCTTGGGTCGCTGCACAGCGCGCGACACTAGGGCAGGCGCCGGTGCGAGAGCACGGGGAGTGCGCGGCGAAGCCGCGCCTGCTCGGCCAGGTCGAGATCGGCGCAGGCGATGCCCTCGCCATCCGGCACCTCGGCCAGCACCGTGCCCCAGGGATCCACGACCATCGAGTGCCCCCACGCGCCCTCGCCGGTGGCGTGCTCGCCGCACTGCCCCGCGGCGAGCACGAAGCACTGGTCCTCGATCGCCCGTGCGCGCAACAGCACCTGCCAGTGGGCCTCGCCGGTGGGCACGGTGAAGTTGGCGGGCACCGCCAGGGCGGTGGCGCCGGAGGCCGTGAGCGACCGGTACAGCTCGGGGAAGCGCAGGTCGTAGCACACGCTGAGGCCGAGCCGGATCCCCGCCGCATCGCCCAGCGCCAGCGACTCGCCGGGCTCCACGGCATCCGACTCCCGGTACTCATGGCCGTCCACGATCACGTCGAACAGGTGCACCTTGCGGTAGATGGCCATGTCGCGGCCATCGGGCGCGATGAGCACGCTGGTGTTGAACGCACGGGATCCATCGCCGATGGCCTCGAGCACGCTGCCCGCCAGCACCAATACCCCGAGCTCGCGCGCCCACGCCCGGGCGGCCGACAGCGACGGCCCGTCGAGCGCCTCGGCGCCCTCCGCCGTGCGCGACGCCGGTCCCCACCAGTTCCACTTCTCGGGCAGCACCACCAGCTGCGCGCCCGACACCACGGCGGCCTGCACCAGCTCGCCGGCCCGGACGATGTTGCGCGGGGTGTCCTCATCGGCCAGCAGTTGAACCACGGCCGCGCGCACGGTGTCAGGTGGCACCGGCCACCCCCCGCGCTACCATTGAGCGCGTCGCCACGCGAACCGGAGGACCCATGGCAGACGTCGCAACCCTTACCCGTATCGAGGACGTCCTGGAGCGCATCCGCCCCGCTCTGCACGCGGACGGCGGAGACGTGGAGCTCGTGGACTTCGACGACGAGGGCTTCGTCCACCTGCACATGCTCGGCGCCTGCGGCGGCTGCCCCATGAGCACGGCCACCCTCACCCTGGGAATCGAGGCGGAGCTGCGCCGCGAGGTGCCCGAGGTCGAGGGCGTCGTCACCGTCTGACCTGACCGGCTAGGGCAGTAGCGAGGGGCCCACCGACCCCACGCCCCCATCCCGGTGCACCTGACGGGTGCAGAGGTCCTCGGCGAACGCCAGGCCGGCCGAGGTGGCGATGTCACGGGCCTCATCGCTCACGCATCCCGGCTGCAACCACAGCGACGCTGCCCCGATCGCCACGGCCTCGCGGGCGATCCCCGGCGCCGCCTCGGACTTCCTGAACACATCCACCATGTGGACGGGCTCATCGATCTCGGCGAGTGAGTTGACCACCGGAATGCCCAGCACGTCGCCGTCTCCGGGCCGCACGGGGATCACCTTGTAGCCCTGCTCCAGCAGGTACCGCATCACGCCATGTGACGGCTTCTCAGGGTCAGGCGAGGCACCGATCATCGCGATTGTGCAGGTGGCGGCCAGGATCTCCGCAGGAGTGGAATCGGGCCCCATCTCGTCTCCCCTCTCGACCGCGGAAATCGCTTCATCGGGGTGCCCGGATTTGAACCGGGGACCTCTCCGTCCCGAACGGAGCGCGCTACCAAGCTGCGCCACACCCCGCGATGAAGCGAGGGGCATCCTAGCCCATGGCCTCATCTTTTCAGCGCTCTTTGCGGCCCCGCGCCCTTGCCGCGTCCGTGCCCGGGCGTATCGTCCTGCCATGGACGCGCACGGAGCATCCGGACATTGACCCTCCGGCCACACCGCGCGCGCTGACCTGCGACCCGCATGCCCTCCGGCTGCGGGTCGTCGTCGTTCTGGGACAAGACACGGGAGGCATGAGATGGCAAACCACCTGACCCCGGACGAGATGGCGAATGCCATCGGCATGCGCACCGATCGCCTGGTGCGCTACTGCTTGGAGCAGTCGATCCCCATCTACCACGGGCGGGTGGACAAGACGCTGGTGATCACCAGCCTCCTCGCGACGGGCCATCGGTTCCCCGATGACACCGACGCCGAGCAGATGCTGGCCGCCTGATGTCGTGACGGCCCCGGCGGCCCCTGCGGGCGCCGGGGCCGCCGCTAGCCTGCGGCATGTCGTGAGCGAAGCACGCCGCAGGCCCCCGAGGGCCCTCATCGCCCTTGCCGCCGCGGGGGTTCTTGCCGGCGGCGGCGCCACCGCGCTCGGGCAGTCGGACCCCGTGGCGTCCACGGTGGATGCCTTCGCGAGGAAGAATCCATCCATCAGCGTGCTGGTGCAGCGGCTCGACCCATCCGGTCCGGTGACCGTGGCCTCATGGAGGCCCGACACCTCGCTCACGCCCGCATCGACGATGAAGATCGTCACCAGCGCATCGGCCCTGCTCACGGTGGGACCCGAGTTCCGGTTCACCACGCGGCTCGAGGCCGCACCCGACTCCACCGGCCCGGGCGGCACCGTCAGCGGCCCGGCGTACCTCATCGGTGCGGGCGACCCGATGCTGGCCACCCGTGCGTACTCGCGCGCGAGCCTGGACAAGCTGGGCACGCCGCTCGAGGAGCTCGCGCGCAACGTGCGCGAGCAGGGCACCACGCGTATCACCGGCGGCGTGGTGGTGGACGAGACGCTCTTCGACCGCGAGCGCATGGGTCCGATGTGGAAGAGCAGCTACCGATGGGAGTGCCCGCCGCTCTCCGGCATCGCAATCAACCAGAACCGCGCGCAAAATGGCATTAACGTCTCGAGCCCTGCCATTGCCGCCGGGCAGCGCCTGGTGACGGCCCTGCGCGCGGCGGGAGTCGAGGTGTCGGGCGGCGTGCGCGCCGGTCGCGACGCGCCCGGCGGCGAGATCATCGGGCAGGTGCGGTCGGAGCCCCTCGCGCGCATCCTCGACTTCATGAACGCCCACAGCGATAACTTCACAGCAGAGACCCTCACGAAGGATGTCGGCGCCTACGGGGCGGGCATCGGCGCCACGCGCATCGGCACTGCCCGGGCCGAGAACCTGCTGCGCGAGCGCGGAATCCTGCAGGCCGACGACAACTTCGTCGACGGCTCCGGACTGTCGCATTCCAATCGGGTATCCGCCGCCACGCTCGTGGGCGTGCTGCGCATGGCACAGGCCGAGCCCGACTGGGGCGATGTGCTCATCAACTCGCTGCCCCAGGGAGGCGAGGGCACACTCATCCGGCGCCTGAAGGGCCCCAGGGTGCGAAAGCGCATTCACGCCAAGACCGGCTACATCAACCAGGTGGCGTCGCTGGCCGGCACGGTGGTGAGCACATCAGGAACGCCCTACGCCTTCGCGTTCCTCATGAACACGCCGGACATCGGCGGAGCGCAGAAGACGATGGACACGGCCGTCACGCTGCTGGCCACCGGTCGCGCCGACGACGCAGCCGGGCTCCCCTAGTCCGCGCGGGCGGGCACCGGCTGCTCGCCCGCAAGCACCGCGGCAAAGAGCGCCTCGTCCACGATCGGCACCCCGGCCTTCTCGGCCTTCGCGGCCTTGCTCCCGGGGTCGGCGCCCACCACCACGAAGGTGGTCTTCTTACTCACCGAGTCAGTGCTCCTGCCGCCCGCGGCGATGATGGCGCGCTTGGCCTCGTCGCGGGTGAAGCCTTGCAGCGCGCCGGTCACCACCACCGTGCAGCCGGTAAGGGGGCCGAGGGTGGGGCCGCCGGGCACGGCCATCTCCATGCTCAGGCCCGCGGCGCGCAGGCGGTCGAGCATGGCGCGGTTGTCATCTGAGGAGAGGAACTCGGTGACGGCCTCGGCCACCACGGGGCCCACGCCATCGGCGCGCGCCAGGTCCTCGGCGGACGCCGCGAGCAGGGCGTCGAGGCGCGGGGCCACCAGCGCGATGGCGTCGGCGGTCACCTCACCCACGTGGCGTATCCCTAAGGCGTTGATCACCCGTGGCCACGGACGCCGCTTGCTGGCATCGATTCCGCCGATGAGGTTGGCGGCGCTCTGGTCCTTGAAGCCCTCGAGGGGGATGAGCTGATCTGCGGTGAGGTCGTAGAGGTCGGCCACGTTGGCGATCATTCGTGAGTCGAACAGCTTCTGCACCGTCTTCTCGCCCAGGCCCTCGATGTCCATGCAGCCGCGCGAGGCGAAGTGGATCACGCTCTCCACCAGTTGCGCGGGGCATGAGCGGTTGGGGCAGCGCCAGATCACCTCGTCCTCGGGGCGTACCAGTTCGGTGCCGCACACAGGGCAGTGGGTGGACATCACGAAGCGGCGCTCGTCGCCCGTGCGCCGCTGCGTGAGCGCCGAGACCACCTGGGGGATCACGTCACCGGCCCGCTGCACGATGACCGTGTCGCCGATGCGCAGGTCCTTGCGCGCGAGGTCGTCCTGATTATGCAGCGTGGCGCGCTCCACGGTGACCCCGCCCACGTGCACCGGATCAAGTTCGGCCCACGGCACGATGGCGCCGGTGCGCCCCACGTTCACCCGGATGTCACGCAGCAGGGTGGTGGCCGTGGTGGGCGCGAACTTGTAGGCGATCGCCCAGCGCGGCGCGCGCGCCACCGACCCGAGGCGGCGCTGCATCTCGAGCGAGTCCACCTTCACCACGGCGCCGTCGATGTCGTAGTCGATCTCCCCGCGGCGCTTCTCCCACCCCTCGCAGGCGGCGGCCACCGCGTCGATGTCATCGTGCACGTTGATGAGCGGGTTGACGGGGAACCCCGCCGTGCGCAGCCACTCGAGCACCTCGTGCTGGCTCGTGGCATCGAGCCCCTCGGATGCTCCCACCGCGTAGAACCACGCGCTGAGCGGTCGCTCGGCCGTGAGGCGCGGGTCGAGCTGGCGAAGGCTCCCCGCGGCGGCGTTGCGCGGGTTGGCGAACGTGGGCAGCCCGTCGGCGGCGCGGGCGTCGTTGAACTGCGCGAAGGCCTCGAGCGGCAGATACACCTCGCCGCGCACCTCCACCCGGGCGGGCGGCGCGCCGATGTCGGGCCGCATGACCAGCGGCACGGCCTTGATGGTGCGGATGTTGCTGGTCACGTCTTCGCCCACCTCGCCGTCGCCGCGCGTGGCCCCCACCACCAGGTGGCCGTGCTCGTAGGTGAGCGACACCGCCAGGCCGTCGATCTTGGGCTCCACCACGTAGTGCACCGGCTGCCCGCCCATGCCCTCCTGGTCGAGCACCGTCTCGAGCCGCCGGTTCCACTCGCGCAGCTCCTCATCACCCCGGGCATTGGCCAGGCTCAGCATGGCCTGCAGGTGCCGGTGCGGCTCGAAGCTTTCCGACGGCTGCGCGCCCACGCGCCGGGTGGGCGAGTCGGGCGTGACCAGGCCGGGGTGCTCGGCCTCGATTGCCTCGAGCTCGCGCACCCAGTCGTCGTACACGGCGTCATCCACCGAGGGGTCGTCCAGCACGTAGTACCGGTGCGCGGCGTCCCGGATGAGGTCGCGCAGTTCGCTTACGCGCTGCCCGGGCGCCCCGCTCGTCGCGGCGCGCGCCCCCTTCTTCGGGGCCTTCGCCGTGCCGGCGCTCTTCTCGGCCCGCGAACGCCGCCCGGGGCCCGTGCCCCTCCCGGTTTGCCCGCCGCTGCTCACGCGGCACCCATGAGATATGCCTCGAGCGCGAAGACGTCATCGATGACCGCATCGGCATCCGCGATTGCATCGCGGGGAAAGAAGCCCCATGTGACCCCCACGGTGGTGACCCCGGCGGCGCGCCCGGCCGCGACGTCGAACGGGGCGTCGCCCACGTAGCAGGCGTCCCCGGCATCGGAACCCAGGCGATGGAGCGCCAGTTGCACGGGCTCGGGGCCGGGCTTGTGCGCGGGGGTGTCCTCCACGGCCACCAGCACGTCGATGCGGTCGGCCACCTCGGGCAGGGCGTCGAAGGCCAGTTGCACGGTGGGCCCGGACTTCGACGTGACCACGCCGGTGCGGCACCCGGCGCCCTTCAGCGCCGCGAGCATCTCCCCCACGCCCGGGTACGGGCGGATGAGCTCGGCGGTGTGCGCGTGGTTCCATGCGCGCTGGGCCTGCAGCAGGTCCTCGGCGCGGTCCTCGTCGAACGCCGCCATCTGCTCGATGAGCGGACGCCCGACGTTCGCAAGCAGTTCGTCGTCGGGCATGTCGCGGCCGAGTACCGCGGTGACCGCGTGGCGGTGCGACTGCCGGATGAGCTCGCGGGTGTCCACCACCGTGCCGTCCAGGTCGAACAGGACCGTGCCGAAGCGCGGCACCGGCTCAGGACACCCCTGCAACCGACTGCAGCAGCGCGTCGAGTTCCCAGCGGGCCATGCGGTCCATGCCCTCGAGATCGGTGAGGTCGAAGTGCAGGGGCGTGACCGACAGGATGTTGTCATCAATGGCCGAGAGATCGGTGCCCGGCTGCATGTCGTGGCTCATGGGCTCGCCGTAGATGCGGAAGTGGCGCGAGGTGCCTTGCGAGGCCTCGAGCACCAGGGAGTCGCCGTACACCCGGCGCCCCAGGCGCGTGACCCTTGCCCCGGCGAGAGTGGCCGGCAGCACTCCCGGGCCGTTGACGTTGAAGATCACATTCCGCGGGAACCGCTCCTCGCAGGCCAGCGGCACCAGCTTGGCGGCGAAGGCCGTGGCCGCCGAGAAGTCGTACTCGAGCCCGGGCCCGCTGCCGCCGCCGAGTGCGTCCTGGCTCACGGCGATGGCGGGAAGCCCCAGCATGACCCCCTCCAGCGCCGCGGCCACGGTGCCCGAATAGGTGACATCGTCACCGAGGTTGAGCCCGAGGTTCGCACCGCTGAGCACCACGTCGGGCGGCTCACCGATGAGCCCGAGCGCTCCGAGCCGCACGCAGTCGACGGGTGTGCCGCTCACGGCAAGGGCGGGATACCCATCGGCCATCTCCACGTCGTCCACTACCAGGGGATCGTGGATCGTGATGCCCCGGGCAATCGCACTGCGATTGGCATCGGGGGCGATGACGAACACCTCGCCCAGGTGATCCACGGCCTGCCTGAGGGCGAGGATGCCCGGCGCCTGCACGCCGTCGTCGTTGGTCACGAGGATCCTCACCGGACTGCCATGGTAGCCCCCGTGCCGGAGGATTCCGCGGGGCCACGGACGGCGGAGGGCCGGGGTGTTCCCGTAGGGAAGACCACTGCCGCGATGTCATCCCGGGCAGAGCTCGGGTTGCCTGCGCTGCCGTGGCGACCACGGGAACACCCCCGGCCCTTTGCCGCATCAGCGACGCGCGACAGAAGCGACAGCCTCTCGGCACTGTGCGCACAACTGCCGTACGTTTTCCGTACGAACGCTTTGAGGAGTGGAAACCGTGGCACCCAAGAAGACCGAGCGCATCGAGATCCGCGTGACGCCCGAGCAGCGGCAGGTGCTCGAGCAGGCTGCGTGGCTGGACGAGAGCACGCTGAGCGCGTTCATGCTGCGCGTGGTGATGGAGCGCGCGGAAGAGATGACCGATGCCTTCCGGGGCACCGTGGTGTCGCCCGAGACGTTCGATGAGTTGCTCGCGTGGCTCGATCAGCCGCCTGTGCTCGACGAGAAGCTCGTCTAGGGGTTCCGCCAGCTGCGGAAGTTCCATGACGATCCGGGCGCGTTCCTGAAGTGAGCGGGTTCGTGCCGGTGAACCGCGCGCTCGATCTCTCGCAACTCGACTGCGGTAACGCCTCGCTCGACCGCTGGCTCCGTACACGTGCGCTCCAGACCGAGACCATGCGAACCGTGCGCACATTCGTATGGGATGCCGACGGCGTGGTGGTGGCCTACTACGCCGTGGCCGCCCACTCACTGCCGCGCCACTCGCTTCCGCCGAAGCTTGCGCACGGGGCACCTTCCGTGATCCCGGCGTACCTCCTGGCGAAGCTGGCCCTCTCCCGACGCCTGCAGGGGCGCGGCCTTGGTGCATTGGTACTCGGGGAGGCTCTCAACCGCTGCCTGCACGCGGGCATCCATGCCGGGGCGCGGCTGGTGGTGGTGGACGCCATCGATCATGACGCAGTCCGGTTCTACGGGTCGCAGGGCTTCACCCGCACGCTCATCCCCGGCCGCATGGCGCGCAAGCTGAGCGATGTGGCCGAGGCCTACCTGGCGTCCGGCGGGTAGCGCACCGCCACGAGGGTCAGCGCATGAGCCGGGGCCGTGGGGCCTGCGGCCGACCGGGGCGCTCCGTCGAGCAGCGCGGTGAACCACGCGAGGTCGTGCTTTCCGCGGCTGACCTCCAGCATGGTGCCCACGATCACCCGCACCATGTGACGAAGGAAGGCATCGGCCTCGATGCGAAGGATCAGCTCATCGCCGGCCTCGCCGCCATCGCGCCACGCGCATGCGAGCACGGTGCGGTCGAAGAACACGTGCTGGGTGTCGGTGGGGGTGAAGGCGGTGAAGTCGTGCCGGCCCACCGTGGCGGCCGCGCAGGCGTCAAGCGCCGCGCGGTCGAGCGGCGGACCCGTGTGGCGCAGGGTGCGATCGCGGCGCAGGGGCGACGGCGGGCCAGTGAGGATGCGGTAGTCGTATGCGCGGCTGAGGGCATCGGCGCGCGCGTCGAAGCCGTCGGGCGCCTGCGACACCGCGCGCACCGCGACGCCGTCGGGCAGCAGTCCGTTGAGGGAGCGCATCAGCCGCTGGGCATCCGGCGGCACGCGCGACCGCGCCGTTCCGGCGGGCACCTCGAGGCTCACCACCTGGGCGGTGGCGTGCACGCCGGCATCGGTGCGGCCGGCCACGCGCACCTCGGGCCGTCGGCCCAGGACGACCTCGAGGGCGTCCCGCAGGATGCCCTCGATCGTCCTCTGGCCGGGCTGCTCGGCCCAGCCCGCGAAGCCCACGCCGTCGTACTCGATGCCGAGCCGCAGCGTTGGCACGCGCGATGGGCTTACTGGAAGGCGCCGGCCGGCGTCAGCCCGAACGAGCTGGCCCGGAAGCCGTAGACGCTGTAGAGGGCGGTGGCCGACTTCAGCACCTGCGCCGAGCCCCACTGGTTGGTCATGTTCAGCGTGGCGTACGCGCTGCCCGGCTTGGTCACCGTGCTCCAGCTCCAGCCGTTGGTGGCGCCAAGGCGGCGTTCGGTCACCTTCACGCCGTTGGTCTGCTGCAGGCTCACGTACACGCTGGCCTGGTTGCTGGTCCTGCTGCGGCGCTGGGCCGTGATGACCAGGCGGTAGAGACCGTTGCTGGCCGACGCGATGGTGCCCTTGGTGCTGATGGGGGCGCACTGCGCGCCGCCCGGGAACAGGTCGTTCTCGACCGCCGGCGGGATGGACGCCACGTTGTCGCAGAAGTTCACGCCGCCGTCCACCACGGTCCAGCTCGATCCCGCGCCGGTGAGCACGGTCCACTGGGCGGGGACGACCCCGACGTTCTTCGACGTCGGCACGATCTGCGCGCGGGCGAAGGTCGGGTTGACCGACGAGAGCGCGATGTTCTGCACGGTGTAGTCGGAGTAGGTGTAGCCCTGCGTCTGGGTGGTCCAGGCATTGACGGCGTTGACGATGCCGTTGATCTGGACCTGGGTGGCGGCCATGACGGCCGCGGCCTGCGATGCGCCGACTGCGATGCCCCCGAGGGAGATCGCGGCGCCGGCGAGGAGGAGGGTGCGGAAGCGATTCACAAAGGGATCCTTTACTGCCGCTAGGCGGTGGTGGGCGAGGTGGACGCGGGCACCTCGCGCGAGAGCTCGAGCAGCACCATGG
Source organism: Actinomycetota bacterium (assembly GCA_016870155.1). GTDB lineage: Bacteria > Actinomycetota > Thermoleophilia > Miltoncostaeales > Miltoncostaeaceae > SYFI01. The sequence continues at coordinate 47,587 of VGCE01000004.1, forward strand.
GCGCGGCATCGCCCTGGCGGGGACCGAGCTTGGTCACACGCGTGTAGCCACCCGGGACGTCCTTGAACACCGGGGCGATATCATCGAACAGCCGGTAGGTGATCGGCTTGTTGCGCAGCAGGGCGATCGCCTGGCGACGGGCGTGCAGGGTGCCCTGCTTGCCGAGCGTGATCGCGCGCTCGGCCGTCCGGCGGGCCAGCCTGGCCTTGGCCTCGGTGGTCTGGATGCGCCCGTGCTCGAGCAGCGCCACGGCCATGTTGGCCGCCATCGACTTGCGATGTGCACTGTCACGATTGAGCTTGGGGCCGCGCCTGCGGTGTCGCATTGGTATCTCCGGTTGGCGGTTCGGTCGCTATCAGTCGTCGCGGAGCGCCAGGCCGTGGCGGGCAAGGTTCTCCTTGACCTCTTCGACGCTCTTCTTCCCGAAGTTCGGGATGGCCGAGAGGTCGTCCTCGCTCTTCGAGATGAGGTCGCCGATGGTCTCGACGCCCACGCGCTTGAGGCAGTTGTACGAGCGCACGCCCAACTCGAGCTCCTCGATGAGGATGTTGGCCATCTCGCCGCCGGGCTGCGGAGGCTCGGGCTCCTCCTCGGCCAGCAGGCGGATGTCCTTGGGGTCGGCGAAGATCGCCAGGCGCTCGATGAGGATCGCCGAGGCCTGGGCCACCGCGGTGCGGGGGTCAACCGAGCCGTCGGTCTCCACCTCGAGGGTGAGCTTGTCATAGTCGGTACGCTGGCCCACGCGGGCGGCCCCCACCTCGTAGCGCACGCGGCGCACGGGCGAGAAGTTGCTGTCCACCGGGATGACACCGATGCTGGTGCCCGGGCCCTTGTTCTGCTCGGCCGGCACGTAGCCGCGGCCGCGGGCGATGGTGAGCACCATGTCCAGCGAGGCACCGGCCTCGAGGTTGGCGATCTCCAGCTCGGGGTTGAGGATCTCCAGGTCGGACGGGCAGGCGATGTCGCCGGCCGTGGCCACGCCCGGGCCCTGACGGCTGAGCTCAACCTCGATCTCGTCGGCCTCGCCGACGAGGCGGCACACGAGGCCGCGCAGGTTGAGGATGATGTCCGTGACGTCCTCGCGCACGCCCGCCACCGTGGTGAACTCGTGCTGCACGCCGTCAATCTTGATCGACGTGACGGCCGCTCCCTCGAGCGACGACAGCAGCACGCGGCGAAGCGAGTTGCCGAAGGTGTGTCCGAAGCCGCGGTCGAGCGGCTCCACCTCGATCTGCCCGAAGATGTCGGACTCGGGCTCGTAGGACATGCGCGGGGTCTGGATGTCGAGCACTTGGGCTGCTCCTCCCGGCCCTGTGGCCGGCTATGCGGTGAACGCGGAACCGGGTCCGGCGGCCTCGGCCGAGGCCCCCGCGTCAGGGGCGCCCCGCCATCGCCCGTGCCGGGCCCGGGATGCTGCTTACTTCGAGTAGAGCTCCACGATGAGCTGCTCGCGCACCGGGGTGTCGATCTCGGTGCGGTCGGGTGCCTTGAGCACCTTGCCGGACAGCGACTCGTGGTCGGCCTGCAGCCACGGGGCCACCGACGCGCCGATCTCGGTGGCGCCGCGCACGGTCTGCTCGGCACCGGAGTCGGGCTTGATGGTGATGATGTCGTCGGGCCGGCACTGGTAGGACGGGATGTCCACACGCTTGCCGTTAACCATGATGTGGCCATGGCGCACCAGCTGGCGGCCCTGGCGGCGCGAGGCCGCGAAGCCCAGGCGGGTGACCACGTTGTCGAGCCGCAGCTCGAGCAGGCGCAGCAGGTTCTCGCCCGTGATGCCGGGCTGGCGGCTGGCCTTCTCGTAGTAGCGGCGGAACTGCTTCTCGAGCACGCCGTAGTAGCGACGGGCCCGCTGCTTCTCGCGCAGCTGGATCAGGTACTCCGACTGGCGGATGCGCCCGCGGCCGTGGTGGCCGGGCGGGTAGTTACGGCGCTCGATGGCGCACTTCTCGGTGAGGCAGCGCGAGCCCTTGAGGAAGAGCTTCTCCCCCTCGCGGCGGCACTGCTTGCACTGCGGGTCACGGTCGCGAGCCACGTCGGTCTCCTAGACGCGGCGCCGCTTGCGGGGGCGGCAGCCGTTATGGGGAACGGGGCTCACGTCGGTGACGGAGGTGACTTCCAGGCCCGCGGCCTGCAGCGAGCGGATGGCCGTCTCGCGGCCCGAGCCGGGGCCCTTCACGAAGACGTCCACCTTCTGCAGGCCGTGCTCCATGCCCTTGCGGGCGGCGGCATCGGCCGTGACCTGCGCGGCGAACGGCGTGCTCTTGCGGGATCCCTTGAACCCGGCCGAGCCGGCGGTCTCCCAGGCGATCACGTTGCCCGCGCGGTCGGTGAGGGTGACGATCGTGTTGTTGAAGGAGGTCTTGATATGCGCGTGCCCTGCCGCGATGTTCTTGCGGGCCCTTCGGCGGGTACGGCCTCGGGTGGCCTTCTGGCGTGCCATGTGCTCCTTACGCTCCGGCTAGCTCTTGCGCTGCTTGCCGACGGTGCGCTTCGGACCCTTGCGCGTGCGGGCGTTGGTCTTGGTGCGCTGGCCGTTCACCGGGAGACCGCGCCGGTGGCGCAGACCGCGGTAGCAGCCGATGTCCATGAGGCGCTTGATGTTGTTGGCGCGCTCGCGGCGGAGGTCGCCCTCCACGATGTAGTCGCGCTCGATCACCTCGCGGAGCTGGCCCACCTCTTCCTCGGTCAGGTCACGGACGTAGGTGTCCCTGCTGATGCCGACCTTGCCGAGGATCTCGTTGGCCGTGGTGCGGCCGATCCCGTAGACGTAGGTGAGGCCGATCTCCACCCGCTTCTCGCGGGGGATGTTGACTCCGGCGATTCGCGCCACTGACTACCCCTGGGTCTGCTTGTGTCGAGGATTGCTGCAGATCACGAGCACCTTGCCGCGGCGCTTGATGACCCGGCACTTCTCGCACATCGGCTTCACGGACGGACGGACCTTCACGAAATGCTCCTCACTGGGTGACCCGGGGACGACTGGACCCGGCGCGAGGCCGGCTGGGCCGCGACGCCCCCGCGAAGCACGTGGTGACGGAAGCAGGTCGCAGGGCCCATGAGGCGCAGCATGACCTCCGCGTTCCGTTGCACGCGCAGCAGCGGAAGATAGCAGGAACCGGGGCTCATCGGTAACCGTCCGTCATCCGCCGGCGGATGGTCGGGGCGGGGCTCCGATCAGCGCTCATGCGCCCGCCCGCGTGAGGATCCGGGGGCCTGATGCCGTGATGGCCACGGTGTGCTCGAAGTGCGCGGCCAGGCCGCTGTCGCGGGTGGACACCACCCAGCCGTCGCCGCCCAGCACCACCTCGGGGTCGTTCTCGGTGACCATGGGCTCGATGGCGATCACCACGCCCTCCTCCAGCAGCACGCCGCTGCCGGCGGACCCGAAGTTCGGCACCTGCGGCTCCTCGTGCATGCTGCGGCCCACGCCATGGCCCACCAGGGTGCGCACCACGTTGAAGCCGGCGCGCTCGACCACCTGCTGCACCGCGGAGCCGATGTCGCCTGTGCGGTTTCCCACGCGGGCCTGCGCGATGCCCGCGGCCAGCGATCGCCGGGTGGCGTCCATGAGGTCGGCGGCCACCGGGCTCACCGCGCCCACGGCGATCGTCCGCGCGGAGTCGCTCACCCAGCCGTCCAGCGTCACGCCGCAGTCGATCGAGACGATGTCGCCCTCGCCCAGCGCGTACGAGCCGGGGATCGCGTGCACCACCTCCTCGTTCACCGAGGGGCAGATCGTGCCGGGGAACCCGTGATAGCCCTTGAACGACGGCACGCCGCCGCGCGACAGGATGAATTCCTCGGCCATCTCGTCGAGCGCCAGGGTGGTGACGCCCGGGGCCACGGCGGCCTCGAGCATGTCAAGGCATGCGGCCAGCACGGCGCCGCTCGCCGCCATGGCGTCGATCTCGTCGGGCGTCTTTGGGGTCGGCCCCGTGCGCGGGGGGGCCGGGGCCTCGGCGTCGGGCGCGCCCTTCCTACGCGAGCGCTTCGACAACCTGCGCCTGCACCTCGTCGAGCGATAGGGCGCCATCCACCCGGCGCAGCAGCCCCCGCGACGCGTAGTACTCGATGAGCGGGGATGTCTGCGCGTCATACACGTCAAGGCGGTTGGCCACGGCCTCGGGGCGGTCGTCGTCGCGCTGGTAGAGGTCGCACTCGGCGCCTGGCGCCGAACACGTCGAGCCATCGTAGGGGTTGCTCACCTCGTGGAACGAGCGCCCGCAGCCCCGGCAGATCCAGCGGCCGCCCAGGCGGCGCACCAGCTCCTCGCGCGGCACCTCGAACGAGATGACCGCGTCGATGGGCGCGCCCACCTCGGCCAGCGTGGCGTCGAGGGCCTCGGCCTGGAGGATGGTGCGGGGGAAGCCGTCAAGCATGAAGTCGTCGGTGCGTCCGGTGAGGCCCTCGCGGATCATGCCGATCACCACGGCGTCGGGCACCAGGTCGCCGGCGTCCATGTAGGCCTTGGCCTCCAGGCCAAGCGGGGTGCCCTGCGTCACGGCCGCGCGAAGCAGGTCGCCCGTGGACAGGTGCAGCAGGCCGCGCTCCTTGAGGAGCTCCGCCTGGGTGCCCTTGCCGGCACCGGGAGGCCCGAACAGGACGAGGCGCGCTATTGGAGGAAACCTTCGTACGAGCGCATCATCAGCTGGGCCTCCATCTGGCGCATGGTGTCGAGCGCCACGCCGACCACGATCAGGATCGACGTGCCACCGAAGAGCCCGAAGAACACGTTCGACTCCGGCAGGTACCGGAAGATGATGTTCGGGAACTCGGCCACCAGTGCCAGGTAGATGGCGCCGGGCAGGGTGAGGCGGCTGACCACGCGGTCGAGGTAGATGGCCGTGGGCCGTCCGGGGCGCACGCCGGGGATGAAGCCCCCGTACTTCTTCAGGTTGTCGGCCTGATCGGTGGGGTTGAACTGCACGGCGGTGTAGAAGTACGTGAACAGCACGATCAGCAGGCCCTCGAAGGCGATGAACCACCAGGAGCCCGGCGACAGGAAGTCGGCCACGCCCTGGGCCCAGCCGGTGCCGCCCGCCAGCTCGGCGATGGTGGGCGGCAGGATCGTGATGGACGCCGCGAAGATGACCGGGATGACGCCGGCCATGTTCACGCGGATCGGCATGTATGTGGTGCCACCTGATGTCATTCGGCGTCCCACCTGCCGCTTGGCGTACTGGATGGGGATGCGGCGCACGCCCTCGTTCACGAAGACGATGCCCACCACGATGGCGAACGCGATGATGCCGATGATCACCGCGGTGACCGGCGGCAGGCCGAGCCAGCCGCGGATGGCATCGGGCAGCGCCGACACGATCGACACGAAGATGAGCAGCGAGATGCCGTTGCCGACGCCGTGCTGCGTGATGAGCTCGCCGATCCACATCACCAGCGTGGTGCCCGCGGTGAGCGTGATGATGATCAGGAAGGTGCGCGACCATCCAACCCCGGGCAGGGCGTCCTGCGAGCGGAAGTACATGACATAGGCGAACGACTGCAGGAACGCCAGGCCCACCGTCATGTAGCGGGTGTACTGGGTGATCTTGGCGTAGCCCGACTCGCCCTCCTTCTGGAGGCGCTCGAGAGACGGAATCACCACGGTGAGCAGCTGCATGATGATGCTCGCGGTGATGTACGGCATGATCCCCAGCGCGAACACGGCGAAGCGCGTGAGCGCACCCCCCGCGAACAGGTTGAGGAAGTTCAGGATGTTCGTGGTGCCCTGGTTCTCCAGGGCCGCCGCGAGCTTCTCGGGCTCCACGCCGGGCACGGGCACATACGAGCCGAAGCGGAACACCAGCAGCATGGCCGCGGTGAACCACAGCTTCTTGCGCAGCTCCGGGGACCGGAGCGAGTTGAGCATGGCCTGGAGCATCAGCGGGCGGTGCCCGGGGCCCTCCTACTCGGTGCCGGCGCCGCCGACCAGCTCGACGCGGCCACCGGCCGCCTCGATCTTGGCCACGGCCGCCGCAGACGCCTGATCCACCCGCACGGTGAGCGCGTGGGTGATCTCTCCGCCGCCGAGCAGCTTCACGGGGTACGCGCGGTTGGCGTTGTTCTTCACCAGGCCCACGTTCACGAGGGCCTCGGAGTCCACCGTGTCACCCGCCGCGAAGGCCTTGGCCAGCGCGCCGACGTTCACGGGCACGGAGTTCGTGCGGAACGGCCCGATGGGCATCGACTTCTTGTGGTTCGGGCCGCGCAGCTTGCCCTTCTGCATGTGGATCGGGATGGTGCCGCCGCGGTAGCCGGGGCGCGGGCCGGGACCCGAGCGGGCGCCGGCGCCCTTCATGCCGCGACCGCAGGTCTTGCCCTTGCCCGAGCCGGGGCCACGCCCCACCCGCTTGCGGCGGTGCTTGGCGCCGGGGTTGGGACCGAGGCTCTCGAGGCGGACCTCCTCGGGGTCCACGCCTCCGCCCACGGCTGGCTCGTCAGCTGCCACTGCGGACCTCCTCCACCTGCACGAGGTTCGCCACCTTGCGGATGGCGCCCTGGAGCGCCGGCGAGTCCTCGTGGACCGCCGTCTTGCCGATGCGGCCGAGGCCCAACGCGCGCAGGGTGCCGCGGTGACGCTCGGAGCTCCCGATCTGGGACCGCACCTGGGTGATCTTCAGGGTGCTCACGCGGTGACCTCCTCCGAGGCATCCGCGGCCTCGGCCACGACCTCGTCGGCGGGCTTGGTGGACCCGCCGGAGGTGCCCAGCACCTCGGCCACGGTCTTGCCGCGCAGTTGGGCCACCTGCTCAGGCGTGCGAAGGCTCTTGAGCCCGGCCACGGTGGCGGCCACGAGGTTCACGGGGTTGGTGGTGCCGAGCGACTTGCTGAGGATGTCGCGCACGCCCGCGAGCTCGAGCACCGCGCGCACCCCGCCGCCGGCGATGACGCCGGTACCGGGCGCGGCCGGCTTGAGCAGCACGCGGCCCGCGCCGTGGTGGCCGATGACCTCATGCGTGATCGTGGATCCGTAGCGCGGCACGCGGAACATGTTCTTCCTGGCGTCGTCCACGGCCTTCTGGATGGCCAGCGGGACCTCGTTGGCCTTGCCGTGGCCCACGCCCACCGCATCCACCTCGTTGCCCACCACCACCAGGGCCGAGAACGAGAAGCGGCGGCCGCCCTTGACGACCTTGGCCACGCGGTTCACCTGCACCACGCGCTCCGAGAGCTCTGCGCCCTCTGCCTGCACCCTGTCGCGACTGCGCTCTGCCATGTGCCTCGTCCCCGGTTCCCTAAAACTCGAGCCCGCCCTCGCGGGCGCCGTCGGCAAGGGACTTGACCCTGCCGTGGTACAGGTAGCCGCCACGATCGAAGACCACGCTGCTCACGCCCGCGGCCTTTCCGCGCTCGGCGATGAGCCTGCCCACCTCGGTGGCGGCCGGGCCCTTTGCCAGGCCCTTCAGCCCGGCCTCGTGCGATCCGGCGGCGGCCAGCGTGTGGCCGCGGTCGTCGTCGATGAGCTGCGCGTAGATGCGCAGGTTCGAACGCGACACCGACAGGCGCGGACGCCCGGCGGTGCCATGGACCTTGCCGCGGACGCGGCGGTGACGACGCGCGCGGGCGTCCGGTGTGCTGATCTTGCCCATCTCTCCTAGGCCCTCTTCCCGACCTTGCGCCTGACGACCTCGCCCTCGTAGCGAATGCCCTTGCCCTTGTAGGGCTCCGGCGGACGCACGCGGCGGATCTCGGACGCGATCTGGCCGACCTGCTGCTTGTCGATGCCGGTGACCACGATCTGCGTGGGCTCGGGCACCTCGAACGTGATGCCCTCCGGCGGCTCGAACGTGACCGGGTGCGAGAAGCCCACGGCCAGCTCGAGATTCTTGCCCTTGAGCTGGGCACGGTAACCCACGCCCACCAGCTCGAGGCGGCGCTCGAAGCCCGCGGTGACGCCAGCGACCATGTTGGCCACGAGGCTGCGCGACAGGCCGTGCAGGGCGCGGTGCGGGCCACGATCGGTGGGACGGGTCACCACGAGCGTGCCGTCCTCCTGCGCCACGCGGATGGGCTCCGCCACCACGTGCTGGAGCTCGCCCCTGGGGCCCTTCACCGAGACCCTCTGGCCCGAGATGTCCACGGTGACCCCGTCGGGGACCGGAATGGGTGCGCGTCCGATGCGGCTCACGGTCGCTCCTCCCCTACCAGACCGTGCACAGGACCTCGCCGCCGACTCCGCGGCGACGGGCCTCATGGCCCGTGAGGAGACCCTGGGAGGTCGAGATGATGGCGACGCCCATGCCCCCCAGGACCTTGGGCAGCGAGTCCTTGTCGGCGTACACGCGGCGACCCGGCTTGGACACGCGGCTGAGGCCGGTGATCACGCGGCGGCGGTCATCGTCGTACTTGAGCTTCACGGTGAGCGTGGCGCGGGTGCCGTCGCTGCTGGTCTCCCAGCCGGCGATGTAGCCCTGCTCCTCGAGCACGCGGGCGACGTCGGCCTTGAGGCGGCTGCCGGGCATCTCCACGGTGTCGTGCAGCGCCATGTTGGCGTTGCGGATGCGCGTGAGCATGTCTGCGATGGGATCGGTCAGCATCGGGCTACCAGCTGGACTTGGTCATGCCGGGGATGTGGCCGGCGTGGGCCTCGTCGCGCAGGCAGATGCGGCACAGGCCGAACTTGCGGAACACCGCGCGCGAGCGACCGCACCGGTGGCACCGGGTATACGCCTGCGTGCGGTACTTGGGGGGCCGTGAGGCCTTCACCTTGAGGGACGTCTTCGCCACGTGCTCCTGGACCTTCCTCTATCGCCTGCGGCCGCGGCCGCCGTACTTGCGCATCTTCTTGCGTCGACGAGCCGCGCGCTCCTCGGCCGTGTAGCCCTGCTCGCGGAACGGCATGCCCAGCTCCTGCAGCAGGGCCTTGGCCTCCTCGTCGGTGCCGGCCGTCGTCGTGATGGTGACGTTCAGCCCGCGCACCGCCCCGACCTTGTCGTAGTCGATCTCCGGGAAGATCGTCTGCTCGCGCAGGCCGAGGTTGTAGTTGCCGCGCCCGTCGAACCCGTCGGGGTTGATCCCGCGGAAGTCGCGGATGCGCGGGAGCGCGACCGTGTTGAGGCGGTCGAGGAACTCCCACATGCGCACGCCGCGCAGCGTGACCTTCGCGCCGATGGGCATGCCCTCGCGCAGCTTGAACTGGGCGATGGACTTGCGGGCGCGGGTGATCGCCGGGCGCTGGCCCGAGATGATCGCGAGCTCCTCCACGGCGTCGTCGAGCGCCTTGGAGTTCGCCTTTGCGTCGCCTACGCCCATGTTGAGCGTGATCTTCTCGACGCGCGGGTGCTGCATCGGCGATGAGTAGCCGAAGCGCTCCTGCAGCTTCGGGCGCACCTCGTCCTCGTAGCGCTGCTTGAGGCGCGCGGGCGGAGTGGCGGTCTCGGTGCTCAATCCAGGGCCGTCCCGGTGCGGGCGGACACGCGAATGCGTTCTCCGTCCTTCTCCTCGATGCGGACCCGGCACGGCTTCTTGTCGGACGGGTCGACCGGCATGACGTTGGAGATGTGCATGGGGGCCGGCTTCTCGATGATGCCACCCGGGTCGTCGGGCGGACGCGCCTTGGTGTGGCGCTTCACCATGTTGAGGCCCTCCACGAGCACGCGCTCGTCCTTGGGGCTCACCTCGAGCACGGTGCCGGTGCGGCCCGTGTCCTTGCCCGCGATGCACATGACCTCGTCGCCCTTCCTGATGCGCGCGGGCACTACAGCACCTCCGGCGCCAGGGAGACGATCTTCATGAACTGCTTCTCGCGCAGCTCACGGGCCACGGGCCCGAAGATGCGGGTGCCGCGCGGGTTCTGGGCGTTGTCGATGATGACGGCGGCGTTCTCGTCGAAGGCGATGGACGTACCGTCCTCGCGCGGGTGCGCCTTCTTGGTACGCACCACCACGGCCTTCACCACGTCGCCCTTCTTCACCGCGCCGTTCGGCGTGGCCTGCTTGACGGTAGCCACGATGGTGTCGCCCACGTGCGCGTAGCGGCGCTTGCTGCCGCCGAGCACGCGGATGCACAGGAGCTCCCTGGCCCCCGTGTTGTCCGCGACGCGGAGTCGTGATTCGTTCTGGATCATCGCGTGCTCCTAGTCGGCCTTCTCGACGATCTCGACGAGGCGCCAGCGCTTCTGCTTCGACGTCGGACGCGTCTCGGCCACGCGCACCACGTCTCCCACGGCGGCCTCGTTGCGCTCGTCGTGCGCGTGCAGCTTCGACGAGCTGCGTACGGTCTTGCCGTAGACCGGATGACGGCGCGAGATGTCCACGCGAACGGTGATGGTGCGGTCCCGGGCGTCGCTCGTGACGATGCCCTGGCGCACCTTGCGCCGGGCCACGCTCTCCTGGGGCGTCTCAGCCATTCGCCATCTCCTCCTGGGCGATCTCGCGCTCACGGGCAACCGTGAGGATCTGCGCGATCTCGCGCCTGCGCACACCGATCTCGCTCGTGCGCTCCAGCGCCCCGGTGGGCAGTTGGAAACGCAGGTTGAAGAGCGCCTGGCGCGCCTCCTCGAGCCTGAGGGCGAGCTGGTCATCTGACAGCTCGCGGAGTTCACTGACCTTCTGGGTCGGCATTGCCTAGGCGTCCTCGCGCGTCACGAACCGGCACTTCACGGGCAGCTTCATCGCGGCGAGGCGCATGGCCTCGCGCGCGGTCTCCTCCGGCACGCCGGAGAGCTCGAACATCACCGTGCCGGGCTTCACCACGGCCACCCAGGCCTCGGGCGAGCCCTTACCCGATCCCATGCGGGTCTCGGCCGGCTTCTTGGTGACGGGAAGGTGAGGGAACAGGTTGATCCACACCTTGCCCTGGCGCTTGATGTAGCGGGTCATCGCCACACGGGCGCTCTCGATCTGGCGGTTGGTGATCCAGCCGTTCTCGAGGGCCTTCAGGCCGTACTGGCCGAAGTGGACCTCCTGGTGGCCCTTGGCCTCGCCACGGCGACGGCCACGGTGCGCCTTGCGGTACTTGGTGCGCTTGGGCATCAACATGGCCTACCCCGATCCCTCAGCCGGGGCGCCGCCCTGGCCCCCGCGACCCTGGCCACCACGGCCCTGGCCGCCGCCGCCCTCGCCACCCTGCCCGCCACGGCCGCGGCCGTCGCGGCGCGGGCGCCGCGGGGGCGGCGCGTCGAGCTCGTTGCTGCGGCCGCGGGCGTCCACGACGCCTTCGGGCAGCACCTCGCCCTTGTTGATCCACACCTTCACGCCGATGCGGCCGAAGGTGGTCTTGGCCTCGGCGAAGCCGTAGTCGATGTCGGCGCGCAGCGTGTGCAGCGGCACGCGGCCGTCAGAGTAGTGCTCCGAGCGCGACATCTCGGAACCGCCCAGGCGGCCACCGCACTGGATCTTGGCGCCCTGGGCACCGGAGCGCATGGCCGACGTCAGGGCGCGCTTCATGGCGCGGCGGAACGACACGCGGTTCTCGAGCTGCTCGGCGATCGACTGCGCCACGAGGGCGGCATCGAGCTCGGGGCGCTTGATCTCGTTGATGTTGATCTGGATCTGCTTGGACGTGAGCTGATTGAGCTCGCGACGCAGGGCGTCCACCTCGGAACCGCTCTTACCGATCACGATGCCCGGGCGGGCCGTGTAGATGTCGACGGTGAGCTTGGTGGCGTCCTTGCGGATCTGGATGTCCGACAGGCCGGCGTGGCTGAGCTTGCGCGTGATGTGATCGCGCACGGCGCGGTCCTCATCGAGGTACGCGGCGTAGTCGCGCTCGGTGTACCAGTTGCTCTTCCAACCTTGGAGGATGCCGATGCGGAACCCGGTGGGGTTGACCTTCTGGCCCATCAGGCACGTCCCTCCGCCTCGGAGCCGTACGGGCCAAGGCCGATCGTGATGTGGCAGGTGCGCTTGTTGATGCGCGATGCGCGGCCCTGGGCACGCGGACGGAATCGCCGCATGGTGGGGCCCTCGTCGATGGTCACGCGCGTGAGGTAGAGCTCGCGCACGTCGAGTCCGGCGTTGTGATCGGCGTTGGCCATGGCCGACTCCAGCACCTTGCGGATCGGCTCGGCGGCCGCGCGGGTGGAGAACGCCAGGATCGCCTGTGCGTCGGGCACCGACTTGCCGCGAATCAGATCAGCGACGAGGCGTCCCTTGCGGGCCGACACGCGCACGAACTTGGCCGTGGCCTGCGCGCGCGCGGGCTTGCGGTTGCGCACCTTGTCGGAGCGCGCGGGCTCGTTGGTGGTGGCCTCGGGGGCCTCCACCTCAGCGCCCTCGGCGTCGGTGGCCTTTACGTCGGGAGCCTCCACCTCGGCCTCGGTCACCTCTGCTGTGGTCTCGGTGCTCACGTCAACGCCTCGAGGTCTGACGGTCGTCGCCATGGCCCTTGTAGGAGCGCGTGGGGGCGAACTCGCCGAGCTTGTGGCCCACCATGCTCTCGGAGATGAACACCGGGACGTGCTTGCGGCCGTCGTGGACGGCGATCGTGTGGCCCACCATCTCCGGGAAGATCGTGGATGAACGCGACCATGTGCGCAGCATGCGCTTCTCGTTGGAGGTGTTCATCTCCTCGATGCGGGCAATCAGCTTGGGGTCGACGAACGGACCCTTCTTGAGGCTCCTGCTCATCGGCCTTCCGTGTGCTTGCCGCGCTTGCGGCCGCGGACGATCAGCTTCTGGCTCGCCTTCTTCGGGTCACGCGTGCGGTAACCGTTGGTCGGCTTGCCCCAGGGGGTCACCGGGTGGCGACCCGAGTTGCTCTTGCCCTCGCCACCGCCGTGCGGGTGGTCCACCGGGTTCATGGCGGAACCGCGGACAGTCGGGCGCACGCCGCGCCAACGACTGCGGCCGGCTTTCCCGCCTACCTCGTTGGCGTGCGAGGAGTTGCCGAGCTGGCCCACGGTGGCGCGGCAGTCGACGTGCACCATGCGCATCTCGGTGCTCGGCAGGCGCAGGGTGGCGTAGTCACCCTCCTTCGCCACGAGCTGGGCACCGGTGCCGGCCGAGCGGCACATCTGGCCACCGCGGCCGATCTGCAGCTCGATGTTATGCACGATCGTTCCCGTCGGGATGTCCCTGAGGGCCAGGGCGTTGCCCGGACGGATGTCCGCCCCCGGACCGCTTATGACGGTGTCGCCCACCTCGAGCCGCTGCGGCGCGAGGATGTAGCGCTTCTCGCCGTCGGCGTAGTGCAGCAGCGCGATGCGGGCGGTGCGATTGGGGTCGTACTCGATGGCGGCCACGCGTGCGGGCACGCCATCCTTGGTGCGCTTGAAGTCGATCACCCGATAACGGCGCTTGTGCCCACCGCCCTTGTGCCGGGTGGTGATGCGACCGTTGTTGTTGCGCCCGCCGGTCTTGTGGATCGGCTCGAGCAGCGACTTCTCGGGAGTGCTCCTCGTGACCTCGGCGAAGTCGGAGCTGGCGACGAAACGGCGGCCCGGCGAGGTGGGCTTGTGCTTGCGGATACCCATCAGGCGCCCTCGAAGATGTCGATGGAGTCGCCGGGAACGAGCTCGACGATGGCCTTCTTCCAGCCGGGGCGGGTGCCCATGCTGCGCCCGCGCCGCTTGGGCTTGGGCTGCACCTTGACGATGCGCACGTCGGTGACCGTCACGTCGAAGAGCTCCTCGACGGCCTGGCGGATCTCCACCTTGTGGGCGTCGTCCAGCACGCGGAAGGTGTACTGGTTGTGCGCCTGCACCAGCAGGTAGCTCTTCTCGGAGACGACGGGGCTCACGATGGCCCGGCGCACGTCTGCGCGCAGATCATTGCCGGTGCTCACGCGTCATCCTCCCCGGCGTCGGTCGCAGGGGCGGCGGCGCCGTTCCAGCGGTCCCACACCTCGCGCTCCACCAGCACCGAGCGGCCGGCCATGACGTCGACGGTGTCGATGTCGCGGGCCTCGAGCACGCGCACGTCGCGCATGTTCCGGAACGACAGCGCCTCGGGCGACGACGATTCGGTCACCACCACCAGCAGCGGGCGGGCCGCGAGCGCGGCGGGGGCCTTCGACAGGTACTGCGCGGCGCGCTTGGTGGACGGCGCGTCCCAGCCGGTGGGGCCCATCACCGCGATGGTGCCGCGCTCGACATGGGCCTTGATCGCCGAGCGGAAGGCCTGCCGGTACGCCTTGCGGTTCACCTTTCCGCCGTAGCTGCGCGGGTGGGGGCCGAAGGTAACGCCGCCACCGGTCCAGATCGGCGAGCGGTTGGAGCCGGCGCGGGCACGGCCGGTGCCCTTCTGGCGCCACGGCTTCGCGCCGCCGCCGCGGACGTCGGTGCGGGTCTTGGTGCTGGCGGTGCCGGCGCGGCGCCATGCCATCTCGGCCGTCACGACCTCGTGGATGAGGTGCGGCTTGATGGCCTGGGCCTCCATCTCGGCGCCGAGGTCGGCGGATCCGGATGCCTTGCCGGTCTTGGTGAGGAGGTGCGCAGCCATCAGTCGGGCCTCACGTAGACGATCGAGCCGACGGCGCCGGGCACCGCGCCCTTGACCAGCAGGATGTTGCGCTCGGGGTCGCGGTCGACCACCTGGAGGCCGCGCTGGGTGACCTGGCGCGCGCCCATGTGGCCGGCCATGCGCATGCCCTTGAACACGCGGGCCGGGTAGGCGGCGGCGCCGATCGAGCCCGGGCGGCGCACATTGTGCGAGCCGTGGCTCTTGGGGCCGCTGGCGAAGTTGTGGCGCTTGATCGTGCCGGCGTAGCCCTTGCCCTTCGAGGTGCCGGTCACCTTCACGTACGAGCCGGGCACGAAGGAGTCGACGGTGACGACCTGCCCCTCGGCGAGCTCCTCGCCCTCCTCCAGGCCCAGCTCGTCGGGCGAGAACTCGTGAAGGTGGCGCATGAGCGGCGCGCCGGCCTTCTCGAGGTGGCCCTGCTCGGGCTTGTTGATGTGCTTGTCCTTCGCCGCGCCGAAGCCGAGCTGCACGGCCGCGTAGCCGTCGCGCTCGTCGGTCTTCACCTGCACCACGGGGCATGGGCCGGCCTCGATTACGGTGAGTGGAACCCGCGCGCCGTCCTCGGCGAAGATCTGGGTCATCCCGACCTTGCGTCCGATGATCGCCGCCACGGTCAGACCTTGATCTCGATGTCGACGCCGGCGGGCAGGTCGAGGCGCATAAGCGAGTCGACCGTCTTGGGGGTGGGCGAGAAGATGTCGATGAGGCGCTTGTGGGTGCGCACCTCGAAGTGCTCCCGCGAGTCCTTGTCCTTGAACGGGCCCTTGATGACGCAGTAGCGGTGGCACTCGGTGGGAAGCGGAACCGGGCCGGAGATGGTCGCGCCACTCCGCTGGGCCGTCTCCACGATGGAGGCCGCGCTCTTGTCGATCAGCTCATGGTCATAGGCCTTGAGCCTGATGCGGATCTTGTTCTGCGTGATCAAGGTTCGGTCTTCTCGTTCTGCGTCGTCGGGTGCTGCTCGGGGAAAGCGAGGGCCCCGCCCCCCTGCTGCGGGGTGACGGGGCCCGTACTGCCGGTGCCGCTACTCCAGGATCTGCTCCACGACCCCGGCGCCCACGGTGCGGCCGCCCTCGCGAATGGCGAATCGGAGGCCGTCCTCCATGGCGATCGGGACGATCAGGTCCACCTCGAGCACGGCGTTGTCGCCCGGCATGATCATCTCGGCCCCGTCGAGGAGCTGGATGACGCCGGTCACGTCGGTCGTGCGGAAGTAGAACTGCGGGCGGTAGCCGTTGACGAACGGCGTGTGACGGCCGCCCTCCTCCTTGGAGAGCACGTAAACCTGCGCCTTGAACTTCGTGTGCGGGGTGATGCTGCCGGGAGCGGCCAGCACCTGACCACGCTGGATGTCCTCGCGCTTGACGCCGCGCAGCAGCGCGCCGATGTTGTCACCGGCCTGGCCCTGGTCGAGCAGCTTGCGGAACATCTCGACGCCGGTCACGACGGTCTTCTCGATCTCGGTCTGCATGCCTACGACCTCGACCTCGTCATTCACGTTGATGATCCCGCGCTCCACGCGACCAGTGGCGACGGTGCCGCGACCGGTGATGGTGAAGACGTCCTCGACGGGCATCAGGAACGGCTTGTCCACGTCGCGCTCCGGGAGCGGCACGTAGTCGTCCACGGCCTGCATCAGCTCGAGGATCTGCTCCTGGGCTGCGGCGTCGCCGTTGAGCGCATTGAGCGCTGAGACCTTGACCACGGGGATGTCGTCGCCTGGGAACTCGTACTCGGTGAGCAACTCACGGACCTCGAGCTCCACGAGCTCGAGCAGCTCCTCGTCGTCCACCATGTCGGCCTTGTTGAGGGCCACCACGATGTACGGCACGCCCACCTGGCGGGCGAGCAGGATGTGCTCGCGGGTCTGCGGCATCGGGCCGTCTGCGGCCGACACCACCAGGATCGCCCCGTCCATCTGGGCGGCACCCGTGATCATGTTCTTGATGTAATCAGCGTGACCCGGGCAGTCGACGTGGGCATAGTGACGGCCCTCCGTCTCATACTCCACGTGCGAGGTCGCGATGGTGATGCCGCGCTCGCGCTCCTCGGGGGCGTTGTCGATCTCATCGAAGCTGCGCACCTCGCCGCCGAACTTCTGGCCGAGCGTCTGGGTGATGGCAGCAGTGAGGGTCGTCTTGCCGTGGTCGACGTGACCGATGGTGCCCACGTTCACGTGGGGCTTCGAGCGGTCGAACTTCTCCTTCGCCATCCCATGCTCCTCATGCGCGTCCGGGCGGGCGTGCGACCATCGGGGTCGCCACCCGCCTGTGCTTCCGAAAAGGCCCTCTCATGCAACGCGCGGCCACAAGTGGCCGCGCGTGCGAAGGCCGTTGCTCTCGCGAGCCGGGGGAACATAGCACGCGATGGCCGGCTCGCAAGCGCGACTTCGGCGAGCCGTCGGGCATAGCATCAGGCACGTGGATACCGCACGCCATGCGCTGCTGGATCTCGCCCGCGGGGCGCGGGGCGATGTGCGCGCCGATGCCGCCACGCGCGAGCTCTACGCCGTGGACGCCAGCCTGTACCGCCGGGTGCCCGTGGGAGCGCTACTGGCGGCGCATGACGACGACCTCGCGCTGGCCGTGGATTGCTGCGCGCGGCACGACATCCCGCTCACCATGCGGGGTGCGGGCACGAGCCTGGCCGGGCAGTCGGTGGGCCGGGGCCTGGTGGTCGACTGCTCGCGCCTGCGCGACATCGAGGTGGATGCCGCATCGATGACCGCCCGCGTGGGGCCCGGCGTGGTGCTCGACGACCTCAACCGCGCGGCCGCCGCGCACGGGCTGATGTTCGGGCCGGATGTCGCCACCGGGAGCCGCGCCACCCTCGGCGGGATGATCGGCAACAACTCCGCGGGCGCCAGGTCGATCGTCTACGGCATGACCGCCGACAACCTCGTGGAGCTCCACGTGGTGCTGGCCGACGGCACGCAGGCGTCGCTCGCGAAGGGCGGGCAGGCGCCGCCGGCACTCGAGGCGGCGCAGGCGCTCGCCACCGATCAGGGCTTTCCCGCCCTCATGCGCCGGGTGTCGGGATACGCACTCGACCGCCTGGTCGGCCCCGACCCCGACTGGCCGGCGTTCCTCTCGGGCAGCGAGGGCACGCTGGCGGTGATGCGCTCGGCCGTGGTGCGCCTGCTGCCCATGCCCCCGGAGCGCGCGCTGGCAATCATCCCCTACCCCGATATCGACTCCGCGCTGGGCGCGGTGCCCGGCCTCATCGGCACCGGCCCGTCGGCCATCGAGCTCATGGACGCCTCGCTGGTTGATCCGGCCAACCGCCAGCCCGCCGAGCGCGCGCTGCTGGGGATCGTGGGGCGAGCCCCCGCGATGCTGGTGATGGAGTACTCGGGCGAGGTGGGCGAGGCCTCGGGGAAGGCCCGCGCGCTGGCGGGCGCCACTGTGATTGACGACCCGGCCGGCCAGGCCGCGGTATGGACGATCCGGCGCACCGGAATCGCCCGCGCGCTTCGCACCGAGGGCGACCAGAAGCCCATCCCCTTCATCGAGGACCCGGCCGTGCCGCCCGAGGCCCTGGAGTCGTTCGCGCGCGCGGTGCGCGGCGTGCTGGCCGACGAGGGCATGGGCGATGCGGTCTGGTACGGCCACGCGAGCGTGGGCTGCCTGCACATCCGTCCGATGGTCGACCTGCGCCGGCCGGGCGCCCCCGCGCAGGTGCGACGGGTGGCCGAGGCCGTGGCGGACATCGTGGCCGCGCACGGCGGGTCGCTGTCAGGCGAGCACGGCGACGGCCGGCTACGCGGTGAGCTGCTGCCGCGCATGTACGACGCCGACCTGCTCAGGCGCTTCGACGAGGTGAAGCAGGCGCTCGACCCCAAGGGCATCCTCAACCCCGGAATCATCACCGACCCGGACCCGCTGGACGAGGGCCTGCGCATCCAGGCCTCGCCCGCCCTGCACCACATCAGCACCGCGGTGTCATTCGACGCCGTGGGCGGGTTGCAGCGCGCGGCCGAGGCCTGCAACGGCAACGGCCAGTGCCGCAGGTCGGATGCCGTCATGTGCCCCTCCTACCAGGCGCTGCACGACGAGCGGCACTCCACCCGGGGTCGCGCGGTGCTGCTGCGCGCCGCCATCGAGGGCAACCTCGAGCTGGGCCTGGCCGACCCCGGGCTGGCCGAGGCCATGGACCTGTGCCTGTCGTGCAGGGCATGCGCCACCGAGTGCCCCGCCGGCGTGGACATGTCGCGCCTCAAGGTGGAGGCCATGGTGCATCGGCACGCAGAGCAGCGCCCGTCGGCCGCCGTGCTGGCCGCCGCCCACGCGCACGACCTCATGCAGGCCGGATCACGGTCGCCACGCCTGGCTCGGCGCGTGGGCGCCCTGGCGCAGGGGCGCCTGGGCCGTGACGCCCCGGTGCCCGTGCGCGAGTGGCGCCCGCCCGCGCCCACGGGCCCCGGCACCCCCATCGGCCTGTTCGCCGACACCTGGACGCGCTTCCTGCACCCGCCCATCGGTGACGCCGCCGTGCGCGTGCTCGGCACCGCGGGCGCGCGCGCCGAGGTGCTCTCAGGCGGGTGCTGCGGCCGCCCCGCGCTGTCGCAGGGCATGCCCGACCTGGCCCGCACGCAGGGGCTCAAGGTGCTGCGCGCGCTCGCGCCCTACGCGATGGCCGGGCGCGCGATCGTGGTGCTCGAGCCTTCGTGCCTGTCGATGCTGGCGTCTGACCTTCCATGGCTGCTGCCCGACGACCCGCGCGCCCAGTGGGTGGCCGACGCCGTGGTCTCGTTGGAGCAGGCGGTGGTGGACCTCGGCCTTGAGGTGCCCGGCACAGGCGACGCCCCGCTGGTGCACCGGCACTGCCATGCCCGCGCCGATGGCGACACCGCGGCCGTGGCCGCTATGGGCCCGGGCGCGCATGCCACCGACGCCGGCTGCTGCGGCATGGCCGGCGCCTTCGGCTACCTGCACCCCGAGGTGTCACGCCTCATCGGCGAGGACCGCCTGGCGCCCGAGGTGCGGGCCTCATCGGCCCCGGTGGTGGCCGCCGGCGTGAGTTGCCGAGAGCAGATCCGCGATCTCACCGGTCGCGACGCGTGTCATCCCGCGGTGCATCTGGACCGCCTGCTGCACGGGTAGCGCGCGCGCCGAAGGCGAGGGGCCGCGCGATGACGGCCCCGAGGAACATCATGGTGCGGCGGGTGTCAGTCGCTCGCCGCGCCCACCTTCGCCTTGATCTCCTCGGAGATGCTCTGGGGGACCTCGGCGTAGTGGTCGAACTGCATGGTGAAGGTGGCGCGGCCCTGGGTGGCCGAGCGCACGGAGGTGGCATAGCCGAACATCTCCGACAGCGGCACCTGGGCCTGGATGGTTCCGGTGGTGCCCTTCTCCTCCATGCCGCTGATGCGGCCGCGGCGACCGTTGAGGTCTCCCACCACCGTGCCCATGAACTCGGTGGGGCACACGACCTCCACGGCCATGAGCGGCTCGAGCAGGCACGGGCTGGCGCGCTTGGCGGCCTCGCGGATTGCCATGGAGCCGGCGATCTTGAAGGCGCCCTCGTTGGAGTCGACGTCGTGGTATGAGCCGTCGATGAGCTCCACCTTCACATCCACCATGGGGTAGCCGGCGACCACGCCGCCCTCGAGGGCCTCCTTGATGCCCTCGTCCACAGCTGGGATGTACTCCTTCGGAATGGACCCACCCACGGTCTTGTTCTCGAACTCATAGCCCTTGCCGGGCTCGTTCGGCTCGACCGAGATATACACGTGGCCGTACTGGCCGCGGCCGCCGGACTGGCGCACGAACCGGCCCTCGATCTTCTCGACGCGCTTGCGGATGGTCTCGCGGTAGGCCACCTGGGGCGCGCCCACGTTGGCGTCCACGCTGAACTCGCGCATGAGGCGGTCGACGATGATCTCCAGGTGCAGCTCGCCCATGCCCGCGATGACCGTCTGGCCGGTCTCCTCGTCGGTGCGCACGCGGAACGTGGGGTCCTCGTCCTGCAGGCGCTGCAGCGCGGTGGAGAGCTTCTCCTGGTCGGCCTTGGTCTTGGGCTCGATGGCCAGACGGATCACCGGGTCGGGGAAGGTCATCTCCTCGAGGATCACCGGGTCGGCCGGCGTGCAGAGGGTGTCGCCCGTGGTGGTGGTCTTCAGGCCGACCGCGGCCACGATGTCGCCGGCCGAGGCGCTCTCGGCCTCCTCGCGGTGGTTGGCGTGCATCATCAGCAGTCGGCCGATGCGCTCCTTGCGCTCGCCCTTTGTGGCATTGATGATGCCGTCGCCCGCGTTGATGGTTCCGGAGTACACCCGCAGGAAGGTGAGGCGGCCTACGTAGGGATCGCTCATCACCTTGAAGGCCAGCGCGGCGAAGGGGGCCGACGGGTCGGACGGGCGCTCCACCTCTTCCCCACGGTCGTCCACGCCCTCGGCGGGCGGCACGTCGAGCGGGGAGGGCATGAAGTCGACGATGGCGTCGAGCAGCGGCTGGACACCCTTGTTCTTGAACGACGACCCGCAGAGCACCGGGGTCATGTCGATGGCCAGAACCGCGGTGCGGATGGCCTTCCTCATCAGCTCGGGCGTGATCTCGTTGCCCTCGAGGTAGGCCTCGGCCAGGTCATCGTCGCTGTCGGCCAGTGCCTCGATGAGCTGCTCGCGCGCCACTTCGGCGTCGGCGGCCATGGACTCGGGGATCGGGCCCACCTCGACCTCGGTGCCGAGGTCATCCTTGTAGGTCGTGGCTGACATGTCGACCAGGTCGACGATGCCGGCGAAGTCGGCCTCTACCCCGATGGGCAGCTGGATCGGCACGGCGCGCGCGCCGAGGCGCTCGATCATGGTCTGCACGGCGGCGTCGAAGTCGGCGCCGATGCGATCCATCTTGTTGACGTAGGCGATGCGCGGCACGCGGTAGCGGTCGGCCTGGCGCCACACGGTCTCCGACTGCGGCTCCACGCCGGCCACCGAGTCGAACACGGCGACGGCGCCGTCGAGCACCCGCAGCGAGCGCTCCACCTCGACGGTGAAGTCGACGTGGCCCGGGGTGTCGATGATGTTGATGCGGTGGTCGCGCCAGAAGCAGGTGGTGGCGGCAGACGTGATGGTGATGCCGCGCTCCTGCTCCTGCTCCATCCAGTCCATCGTCGCGGCGCCCTCATGCACCTCGCCGATGCGGTGGGTACGACCGGTGTAGTAGAGGATGCGCTCGGTCGTCGTGGTCTTGCCCGCGTCGATGTGGGCCATGATCCCGATGTTCCGGGTGTCCTCGAGCGGGGCCTTCTTCTCAGACACTGAATCTCACCTGTCCGTAACGATGTGGCACGGGAAACCGATTACCCCGCGACGACTCTCCTGCATGCAAGCCGACCCCGAGCCGATTCGGCCGGGGAACGGGCGCTACCAGCGGTAGTGCGCGAAGGCCTTGTTGGCCTGCGCCATCCGGTAGAGGTCATCCTTGCGCTTGAAGGCGCCGCCCTGCGAACCGAGGGCATCGAGCAGCTCGTTGGCAAGGCGCTCGCTCATCTGCTTCTCGCGGCGCTGGCGCGCGAAGAGGACGATCCAGCGGATTGCCAGGGTGCGCCCGCGGCGCGACGGCACCTCGATCGGCACCTGGTAGGTGGCGCCACCGACGCGCCGGCTCTTCACCTCGAGCGCCGGCGTGACGTTGCGAATGGCCTCCTCCATCACCTGCACGGGGTCGCGACCGGTGCGCTCGCGGATGCGCTCGAGCGCGTCGTAGACGGTGCGCTCGGCCACCGACTTCTTGCCGGCCGAGAGGACCTTGTTGATGAGCTGCGTCACGACGACGTTGTCGTAGACGGGGTCCGGGATGAGCGGACGGCGTGTGATTGCTGCGCGGCGGGGCATCTGCCTACTTCGGTGTCTTGGCGCCGTACTTCGAGCGCGCCTGCTTGCGGTCGGACACGCCTGCGGTGTCGAGCGCGGCGCGAATGACCTTGTACCGGACGCCCGGAAGGTCCTTCACGCGGCCTCCGCGCACGAGCACCACCGAGTGCTCCTGGAGGTTGTGGCCCTCGCCGGGGATGTAGCTCGTGACCTCCATCCCGTTGGTGAGCCGCACGCGCGCCACCTTGCGCAGCGCCGAATTCGGCTTCTTCGGGGTGGTGGTGTAGACCCTCGTGCACACCCCGCGCTTCTGCGGGGCCCCGCGCAGAGCGGGCGTGGAGGTCTTGGTCGCCTTGGGCTTGCGGCCCTTGCGGACCATCTGGTTGATCGTTGGCACGAGCCTCTTCCGGACTGTGGGCGTGTGGAATCGGTCGCCCCGGCGGGCGAGCGGTCCGGGACCGTATCACGGCGAATCGGGCCGTCCAACACCGCTCGGGCGCGCTCCCGTGCGCGAGAGCGCCACTGCTGCGACCACGAGCGCCACCAGCACCGCCATCGACAGGAGGAGCGACTGCCACGTGAGCACCGGGCCAAGCACGGGATAGAACGTGAACCCCGTGGCGCCGGCCGCGATCGCCCACGCCACGACCCCCGCGAGCAGCGCCGAAACCACCAGCGTGACCTTCTCGCCGGCGTCTCGTGGTCGCTCGGGAAGGCGCGTGCGATGCCCCTCGCCGTAGCCGCGCGCGGCCATGGCCTCGGCGGCGTCGAGGCCGCGCTCGAGGGCCGATCCCACCAGTGGAAGCGCAAGCGCCGCTGCGGCCCGTGCCCGCTGCATGCGCGATCCCGTGGTGAGCCCCACGCCGCGCAGCCGGGCGGTCTCGGCGATGGCCCGGGCGTCGCGGCGCATGGTCGGCACCAGGCGCGCGGCCAGCGCCGACACCAGGGCCGATCGCGGGGCCACGCGCCCGATTCCGGCGAGCATGCGATCGGGGTCGGCCCACGCGAACAACGCCGCGGCGAGCGCGATGGTGGCGAGCACCCGCAGCGCGGCCGCGGCCCCGGCCGCGATCTCCTCGGCCGTGACCTCACCGCTGAGCGGCGGCGGCACGGGGATGTCCACGATCACCAGGTCGCCCTGTCCCGACACCAGCGGGGTGAGCAGGAATACTCCGATGGCCGACACCAGCGCGGCCACCACCACCAGGCGCCCCGGGCGTCCGGGCGCCATGCGAAGCAGCACGATCGCGCCCACAGCCAGGGCAGCCAGCACCAGCGGCTGGTCGGTGGTGAACGCGAGCACCCCGGCAACCAGCACCAGCAACACCACGGGCAGCGGAGCGCGGTCGCCCGCGACGGGCGCGCTCACGACGTTGGCGCCAGGCGTGTGAGCACCAGGTCGACGTCGGTGCGAAGCGATGCGAAGCCATCGAGCTCGGTGTGCATGACCCACCGCACGGGCATCCTGAGATCGGGCGACCACCACACGCGATCGTTGCGCTCGCCCGCGATCGGGCCCGTCACCGTGCCGCGCTTGTCGATCACCAGAACGCGCACCTGCGTGCCGTCCACGTCGAGCACCTGCGCCCCGAGCACCCGGGCCCGGGTGACCACCCGCACCTCGTCCATCATGTAGCGCTCGGTCCAGGCATCACTGGGCTCCATCGCCGCCGGGTAGACCAGCGGCGGGGGCTTCAGCCTCTCGCGATCGTCACGCCCGAGGCCCGTCACCTTCACGCTCGTCACGCGCTCCTCGAGGCGCTCGCCCGCGGGCGTGATGCGCAGGCGCGAGGCCTCCACGTGCTCCTCGCTCAGCACGAGCGTGCGCCAGAAGCCCTTCGGGGCCGGCCGCACCACGATCTGCGCCTCGGACGGCAGGCGACGATCGATCGTGACGGGCCCGATGCCCACGGCCTCGTCCCCCGAGGCGCGGTAGGTCCACACGCCCGACCGGGGGGCGCCTGCCACAGCGGGCACGGAATCCGACCCGTACTCACGGCCTGCGGCCTGCTCGGACACCGGCGTGCTGCTGCCCGCCTGCGACCACAACCAGGCCCCCAGCCCGATGAGCACGATGGCGATGACGAGGGAAACGCGGATCACGTGGCGAGCGAGCCGGGGCACGGTCGCCGATGCTAGGGCAGCGCCGTGGACGGGGAAGGAGATCGGTCGCAAGCGTCGACGCACCGACCCCGAAACGGGCATTTCCCACGTGCGCGCACGGCGCACCTAGCGTGCCCTCCCCATGCCCCGCGCACGCCTGAATTCGCCCTGCCCCTGCATGGCCTGCCGCCAGCGCCGCGACGCCCGCCATGGCAGGCGCGGTCGCGCGCTGTGGATCGGCCTCGTGGGCCTTCTCGCCTGCTCGGTGCCGCTCGCGGCGGCACTCCCCGACCGCGAGGTGCCCAGCCAGCCGGTGCCACAGGCCCCGGTGAACATGGTGATCCCCAGGGAGCCCGTGCTGACCCCGCCGACCATCGAGGTGACCGGCGAGGACGGCGGGGCGATCATCGACTGGCGCGAGAGCGTGCCAGGCGGATCGCCCAACGGCGGGCGCCTCACGGGCGCCGTTCGACTGCCGGCATCGGGCACCGGGTATTACACGTATGACCCGCGCACCCAGCGCGAGCCGGGCGGCCTCGAGACCCGCTGGGGCACGGCGCGCCTCGTGCGCGAGGTGGTGGAACTCGGGGAGTGGTGGGCCGGGGCCAACCCCGGTGCCGGGCCCCTCGGCATCGGCGACCTCTCGCGCAGGAATGGCGGCAGCATCGACGGGCACTCGTCGCACCAGAACGGCCTCGACGTGGACATCCGGCTGCCGCGGCGTGACCGCGCGCGCGGGGCCGCGAACCCGGGCAACTACGACCGTGCGCTCACGCAGCAGGTGGTGAGCCGCATTGTGGCGCAGGGCGCCGACCTGGTGCTGATCGGGCCGTCGCTCGACCTTCGCGGGCCGGCGGGCGTGGTGGTGCGGTGGCCGGACCACGACGACCACCTGCACGTGCGCTTCCCGGGCTGATTGCCCGCGCTCCTGGTGCCCCTGCGCTTCCTCCACGTTTCGCGCCGCTAGGGTAGGCACCGATGGGCTCCGTCATCCTCATTCCCGCCGACTTCTGGTCGGAGTCGTTCCCCGTTGTCGACGCCTTCCAGGAGCGCATCCGCGAGACGGGCATCGGCACCATCCAGATCACCCTCTTAGCGTTCCTCGTGACGTTCCTCATCACGCGCGCCATCACTTGGTCGATCAAGCACGGCAAGGGGCCCTTCGGTGACGTCTCGGTGGGCGGCACGCACATCCATCACCTGGTGCCGGGCATCATCCTGCTCCTGGTCACGGGCACGGTGGGAATCGCCATCGACTGGCAGCCCGGGGGGCTGGCGGGGCTCATCGTGCCCACGCTCTTCGGCATCGGCGCGGCGCTCACCCTCGACGAGTTCGCCCTGTGGCTCACGCTCAAGGATGTGTACTGGTCGAAGGAGGGCCGACGATCGGTGGATGCCGTGATCGTGCTGCTCACGGTGCTGGCGCTGGCCGCGCTGGGGCTGCCCTTCTGGGTGGACATCTGGAACAACGCCGACGTCACCGGGAACTGGATCGTCGCCACGTGGCACTTCCTGGCCCTCGTCTTCTGCGTGACCACCTTCCTCAAGGGGAAGTGGACCTTCGCGTTCGTGGGCTTCCTGTTCTGGCCGCTCGCGTTCATCGGCGCCGTGCGCCTGGCGCGCCCCAGCTCGTGGTGGGCGCGCAAGCTCTACGGCGTGCGCCGCATGACCCGCTCGCAGGCGCGCTACCCGGGCGACCGCCAGGTTCCCACGTGGTTCTGGCAGCGCGACCACCACAAGAAGCGGGAGGCGGCCGCCGGGACGTGATCCCGGGCGGCGCACCCCTCACCCGCGATTACTCCTCGGCGGCGTCCTCGTCGGCCTCGGGGGCCCGCTCGGGCTCAGGCTCGAACGAGTAGGTTCCGCTGGCGTCCACGAGCCCCACGAGGTCGTCGACCTCGTCGTCCACGGGCGAGAAGGGCTCGTCGAGGTCGAACTCCAGGAGTGCCGGGGCGCGCCGGATGGGCTCGATCTCCAGTTGGCGGTACCTGCGCAGGCCCGTGGCCGCCGGGATGAGCTTCCCGATGATCACGTTCTCCTTCAGGCCGCGCAGGTGATCCACCTTGCCCTCGAGCGCCGCGTCGGTGAGCACCTTCGTGGTCTCCTGGAAGGAGGCCGCCGACAGGAACGACTCCGTGGCCAGCGAGGCCTTGGTGATGCCGAGGATCAACGGCACATAGCGCGCCATGGACGAGTCGAGCAGCTCCTCGGTCTCCTGCGCCGTGCGCTTCGTCTTCTTGCGGCTGCGCTGCAGCTTCGCGGCGGCCGCCAGGCGCACGCGCTGGTTCTCGCGGAAGAGAACCGGCTTGTCCACCAACTGGCCGGGCAGGAAGTTGGTGTCGCCCGGATCCTCGATGCGCACCTTGCGCAGCATCTGCCGCACGATGACCTCGATGTGCTTGTCGTTGATCTCCACTCCCTGCGAGCGGTAGACCTCCTGCACCTGGGCCACGAGGTAGGCCTCGGTCTTGGTGGCGCGGTCGCCCGCTCCCCAGCCCGGACCCGTCAGCGACACGCCGTCGCGCACGTGGATTCCCTTGTGGATCGGCGGCGCCGGGCGGTCGAGCGGCACCCGCAGGTGACGCACCTCCACGCCGTCCTCAGCCTGGACCTCGACCTTGATCACCCTCGCGCCCCTGTCGGTACGGCCGTCCGACACCGACTTGACGGTGCCGGTGACGCCCAGATCGATCCCGGCCTGCGCCTCGAGGATGTCGCTCGGGAAGGCGGAGCCGTCGGTGAGCAGGTCACCGGCCTCCACCCATGAGCCGTCCTCCAGGTCGCGGCGGATCTGCGTGCGCTTGAGCACGGCATAGGTGACCGGCGCGCGCACCGGCTCCTTCTTGCGACCCACCTCGATGCTCACCGGCGGCTCGAGCGAGATGATCGCCCCGCCGGGGCGCGACTCGTCGTCCTCAATGCGGATCCAGCCGTCGTGCGCCGCCACGTGGGCGAGCGCCTTGGGCTTGCGTGCCTCGAAGAGCTCCACGATTCGCGGAAGCCCCTGCGTGATGTCAGCCCCGGCGACGCCGCCGGTATGGAACGTGCGCATTGTCAGCTGCGTGCCGGGCTCGCCGATGGACTGCGCGGCGATGATGCCCACCGCGTCACCGGGCTCGCACATCTCGCCCGACGCCAGGTTTCGCCCGTAGCAGTGAGTGCACACGCCCACGGCGCTGCGGCACTTGAGCGGCGAGCGCACCGTGATGGATGCCTTCGGGTGGCGGGTACCGAGGTCGGTCAGCTCCTGCATGAGGGCGCTGTCGATCTCGACCGATCGCCAGGCGTCCACGGCGGCGTCGTCATCCTCGTCCGGCGCGCCGCCGCGCAGGTCGGTGACGAGCTCACCGCTGGCCAGGTCGACGACCGGACCGATGACCACGCGGCCGAGCAGCGACGGGTTGGCGTGCCCGTCGCGCACCAGCGGCGTGTCGATGCCCTCGGTGGTGCCGCAGTCGCGCTCGCGCACGATGACGTCCTGCGAGACGTCCACGAGTCGACGGGTGAGGTAGCCCGAGTCGGCGGTCTTGAGCGCGGTGTCGGCGAGGCCCTTGCGCGCCCCGTGCGTGGAGATGAAGTACTCGAGGACCGAGAGCCCCTCCATGAAGTTGCTCTTGATCGGGCGCTCGATGATCTCGCCCTTCGGGTTGGCCATGCAGCCGCGCATGCCGGCGAGCTGGCGGATCTGCTTGAACGATCCGCGCGCGCCCGAGTTGGCCATCATGAAGATGGGGTTGAGGCGGTAGAGGTGATCCTGCATGGCATCGGCGACCTCGTCGGTCGCCTGGTCCCACAGGGCCACTACGCGCTCGTGGCGCTCCTCGGCGGTCATGAGGCCATCCGCGAAGAAATCCTCGAAGCGCTGTACCTCCTCGTCGTACTTCGCGAGGATGTCCTGCTTCTCGGGCGGGATCACCACGTCGTTCTTCGAGATGGTGATGCCCGACTGGCTGGCGTAGCGGAAGCCCAGCGCCTTGAAGGTGTCGAGGATCATCGACACCACCGTGGCGCCGTAGAGGTCCACGAGCTCCTCGACGAAGTCGCCCAGCTCGCGCTTGGTGAACACGCGGTTCTGCCACGGGTACGGGTGCGGGTGCTCCACGTCCCCGAGCAGCTGCTCGAGCTCCACCTCCAGCTCGTGGTTGAACAGCACGCGGCCGGCGGTGGTGACCAGGCGGCCCGCGGACTGGTCGGGGTCCTGGCGGATCTCCACCAGGTCCTGCAAGCCCACGATTCCGTGGTCGAGGGCGCTCAGCAGCTCGTCGTCGCAGCGGAATGCGCGCGGCGGCGCCTGCGGGGCCCCCTTGAATGGGTCGGCCACCCAGTCGGTGACGCCCTCGATGCGGGCCTCATGGCCCTTCGGGATGACGTACTTGCGACCCGCGGAGTCCCAGAGGTCGATCATCTCGATGGCGCGGCCCGGACCCGACTCCCCCTTCTTCCGCACGTATACCGTGGGGCAGTACGTGAGGTAATAGAGGCCGAGGATCATGTCCTGGCTGGGCACCGCGATGGGGCGCCCGTGCGCCGGCGACAGGATGTTGTTGGCCGAGAGCATGAGCACGCGGGCCTCGGACTGCGCCTCCACCGATAGCGGGAGGTGCACGGCCATCTGATCGCCGTCGAAGTCGGCGTTGAAGGCGGTGCACACGAGCGGGTGCAGCTGGATGGCCTTGCCCTCCACGAGCACGGGCTCGAATGCCTGGATGCCCAAGCGGTGCAGGGTGGGCGCGCGGTTGAGCAGCACCGGGTGCTCGGCGATGACCTCCTCGAGCACGTCCCACACCTCGGGGATCATCGAGTCGACCATCTTCTTGGCCGCCTTGATGTTTTGCACCTGCTTGCGCTCCACGAGGCGGCTCATGATGAAGGGCTTGAACAGCTCGAGCGCCATGAGCTTGGGCAGGCCACACTGGTACAGGCGCAGTTCGGGCCCGGCCACGATTACCGAGCGGCCCGAGTAGTCCACGCGCTTGCCCAGGAGGTTCTGGCGGAAGCGGCCCTGCTTGCCCTTCAGCATGTCCGACAGCGACTTGAGCGGGCGGTTGCCCGGGCCCGTCACCGCACGGCCGCGGCGCCCGTTGTCGAACAGCGCGTCAACGGCCTCCTGCAGCATCCGCTTCTCGTTGTTCACGATGATCTCGGGGGCCCCGAGGTCGAGCAGGCGCTTGAGGCGGTTGTTGCGGTTGATCACGCGGCGGTATAGGTCGTTGAGGTCGGACGTCGCGAACCGGCCGCCGTCGAGCTGCACCATGGGGCGCAGTTCCGGCGGGATCACCGGCACGGCCTCGAGGATCATCCACTCCGGGCGGTTGTCCGAGTGGATGAACGCCGAGCACACGCGCAGGCGCTTGAGCGCGCGGGCATGGCGCTGGCCGCGGGAGGTCTGGATGACCTCGCGCAGGTTGGCGGCCTCGGCCTCGAGGTCGAAGTCCTCAAGCAACTGGCGGATGGCCTGCGCGCCCATGCCGCCCTCGAAGTACTCGCCGAATCCAAACGGCGAGCCGAAGCGGTCGCGCATCTCGCGGAACAGCTGGTCGTCGTTGACGACGTCGCGCGGCTTGATGCCCTTGAAGGTGGTCCAGGCCTCCTGGATGCGCTCCACCGACTCCTCGGTGTACCGCTCGTCGTCGCGGATCAGCGCGTCGGTCTCCTTGCGGAGCTCCGACTCGATCGACGTGCGCTCGGGGTCGGAGAGCTCGCGCGGCACCGGCGGGGCGTCGGGGTTCTCGGGGTCACGCGTGGTGGCGATGTCCTCGAGCCAGAACTCGTCCTCTACGTCGAAGCCGGTGGTCTCGCCCTCGCGCAGCCAATTGACGCGCCGGTCGAGGCGCTCGCGCAGCTCCTGCGCGCGCACCTCGCGCTCCTGAACGTACTGCTGCACGGCCTCGTCCACCTGCTCCTGCAGGGTGCCGAGGTCGGCGTCGCGCTTGGCAGCATCCACGGTGGTGACGATGGAGGCCGCGAAGTAGAGGACCTTCTCGAGCTCCTTGGGGGCCAGGTCGAGGATGTACCCGATGCGACTGGGCACGCCCTTGAAGAACCAGATGTGGCTGACGGGCGCGGCCAGGTCGATGTGGCCCATGCGCTCGCGGCGCACCTTGGCGCGGGTCACCTCCACGCCGCAGCGCTCGCAGATGATGCCCTTGTACCGGACTCGCTTGTACTTGCCGCAGTAGCACTCCCAGTCCTTGGTGGGACCGAAGATCTTTTCGCAAAACAGCCCGTCCTTCTCGGGCTTGAGCGTGCGGTAGTTGATCGTCTCGGGCTTGGTCACCTCGCCCGAGGACCACTGCCGGATCTGCTTCGACGAAGCGAGGCCGATCTTGATGGAGTCGAAGTTGTTTATGTCGATCACGCGTCGCCCTCTTCGTCGCCAGCGGCGGCCGCCACCTTCTCAGCCCTCTTTGCCTCCTCGGCCTCCCGCTCGAGTTCCTCCTCGATGGGAAGCGGCGCGCCCGAGAGGTCGATGCCCAGCTCTTCCGCGGCGCGGAGCAGCTCGTCGTCCTCACGGGCCGCGGTGTCCACGCCCGACTCGCCCTCGATGCGCACGTCGAGCGCGAGGCTCTGCATCTCCTTCAGCAACACCTTGAAGCTCTCCGGGATCGACGGCTCCTGGATGTTCTCGCCCTTCACGATGGCCTCGTAGGCCTTCACGCGGCCCACGGTGTCGTCGCTCTTGATGGTGAGCATCTCCTGGAGGGTGTACGCGGCGCCATACGCCTCGAGCGCCCACACCTCCATCTCGCCGAAGCGCTGCCCGCCGAACTGCGCCTTGCCGCCCAGCGGCTGCTGGGTGACGAGCGAGTACGGGCCGGTGGACCTGGCGTGGATCTTGTCGTCCACGAGGTGCAGGAGCTTCAGCATGTACATGTAGCCGACGGTCACCTTGCCGTCGTACGGCTCGCCGGAGCGGCCATTGAACAGTCGGAACTTCCCGCTCACGCGACGGCCCTCGATCTCGTCGCCCTTCACGCGCAGGTCGATGGGCCCGTCGGAGTGCGCCTCGGACCACGCGGCGAGCAAGCGGTCGACGTCCCCCGGCGTGGCACCGTTGAACACCGGCGTGGCCACGAAGGTGCGGGTGGTCGTGCCGTCGTCGCCCTCCTCCCAGCCGGTCGCGGCGGCCCACCCCATGTGGGTCTCGAGGACCTGCCCGATGTTCATGCGGCTCGGCACGCCAAGCGGGTTGAGGATCATGTCGATGGGCGTGCCGTCCTCGAGGAACGGCATGTCCTCCTCGGCGACGATCTTCGAGATGACGCCCTTGTTGCCGTGGCGGCCGGCCAGCTTGTCGCCCTCGGCGATCTTCCGGCGCTTCGCCACGTACACGCGCACCATCTCGTTCACGCCCGCGGGCAGGTCGTCGCCCTCCTCGCGGCTGAATGTCTTCACGTCGATGACCTTGCCGCCCTCGCCGTGGGGAACCTTCAGCGAGGTGTCGCGCACCTCGCCGGCCTTCTCCTTGAAGATGGCGCGGATGAGCTTCTCCTCGGCGGTGAGCTCGGTCTCGCCCTTCGGCGTGACCTTGCCCACGAGCAGGTCACCCGACGTCACCTCGGCGCCGATGCGCACCACCCCCCGCTCGTCGAGGTCGGCCAGCGACTCCTCGGAGCGGTTGGGGATGTCACGGGTGATCTCCTCCGCGCCCAGCTTTGTGGTGCGGGCGTCGATCTCGTACTCCTCGATGTGGATCGACGAGAGCACGTCGTCCTTCACGAGGCGCTCGGACACGATGATGGCGTCCTCGAAGTTGTAGCCCTCCCACGACATGAAGGCCACGAGGATGTTCTTGCCGAGTGCGAGCTCGCCCTGGTCGGTGGACGACCCGTCGGCCAGCACCTGGTCGGCCTCCACCTTGTCGCCGATCGCCACGATGGGCTTCTGATGGATGAGCGTGCCCTGGTTGCTGCGCACGAACTTCTCGAGGTCGTACTCGTCGTGCTCGTCGCCACGCACGTCGATGATGATCCGGGTGGCATCCACGGCACCGACGGTGCCGGCCCGGCGGGCCACCACCACGTCACCGGTGTCCACGGCCGCGCGATGCTCCATGCCGGTGCCCACCAGCGGGGCCTCGCTGACCATGAGCGGAACCGCCTGACGCTGCATGTTCGCGCCCATGAGGGCGCGATTGGCGTCGTTGTGCTCGAGGAACGGGATGAGCGCGGTGGCAACCGAGACGATCTGGTCGGGCGAGACGTCCATGTACTCGACGTCCTTCGCGGTGACGATGATCGGCTGGCCGTTGCGGCGGCAGAGCACCTCGTCTTCCAGGAGCTTGCCGTTCTTGTCCACCTCGGCGCTGGCTTGGGCGATGACCCGGTTCTCCTCCTGGGTGGCGTCGAGCCAGACGATCTCCCAGTCGCCGGTGCCGTCCTTCTGCAGCCTGCCGCCCTTCACCACGCGATACGGGGTCTGGATGAACCCGAACTCGTTCACGGTGGCATGCGCCGACAGCGAGCCGATGAGGCCGATGTTCGGGCCCTCGGGGGTCTCGATGGGGCACATGCGCCCGTAGTGGGTGGGGTGCACGTCGCGCACCTCGATCGGCGCGCGCTCGCGGGTGAGCCCGCCCGCGCCCAGCGCCGACAGGCGGCGCCGGTGCGTGAGCCCGGCCAGCGAGTTGGTCTGGTCCATGAACTGCGACAGCTGCGACGAGCCGAAGAACTCCTTCAGCGCGGCCACCACCGGACGGATGTTGATGATGGTCTGCGGCGTGATGGTGTCGGGGTCCTCGGTGCTCATGCGCTCGCGCACCACGCGCTCCATCCGGTAGAGGCCGATGCGGAAGGCCTCCTGGATGAGCTCGCCCACCGTGCGCAGGCGACGGTTGCCGAAGTGCTCGTACTCGTCGAGCTCGTGCACCATCTCGTCGCGCGGCAGCATCTGGCCGTCGGCGGCGAAGTCCTTCGACTCCTCCTCGATGCCGTAGCGGATCGGCAGGTCGACGAGGCGGCGGATGAGCTCCACCAGGTCGTCGCGCATGCCCGTGCGCGACCCGGTGAAGCGCGGGTTCGCCAGCGTGCGGGTGTCGGTGGTGCCGTCGGCCGCGAGGCGGGCGTCCAGCTTGTAGCGGCCGACCTTCGTGAGGTCGTAGCGCTTGGGGTCGAAGAAGAGGCCGCGCACCAGGTTGAGCGAGTTCACCTCGGTGGGCGGCTCGCCCGGGCGCTGCTTCTTGAACACCTCGATGAGGGCGTTCTGCATCAGGTCGCCCGCGCGCATGTCGATGCGCTTCTCGAGCCGCTCGATCTCGCCCTCGATGCGCAGGCGCTCGTCGCCCGGCACCGTGTCGATGTCCTTGGCCATCTCCTGCATCTCGGCCGCCATGGCGGCGAGGTCCTGCAGCGACTTCGCGTTGCCCGACGCGGCTGCGCCGTCGGTGACGTCCTTCTCGAGGGTGGCCTCGATGAAGGGGTTGACGCGCTTCTTGTCGAGCGGGTGCGGGAACAGGTTGCGCACGTCGTCGCGCGTGTAGCCCAGCGCGAAGAGCAGCGTGGTGACCGGCAGCTTGCGCTTGCGGTCGATGCGGACGTTGACGAGGCCCTTCTTGTCGATCTCGAGCTCCACCCACGAGCCGCGGGCGGGCATGAGGTTCGCGATGAAGACCTGCTTCTCGCGGTCCTTGGGCTCCATCAGGTAGGCGCCCGGCGAGCGCACGAGCTGCGTGACGATGACGCGCTCGGTGCCGTTGATGATGAACGTGCCGAACTCGGTCATGAGCGGGAGGTCGCCCATGAACACCTTCTGGCGGCGGATCTCGCCGGTCTCCTTGTTGACGAAGGAGACCTCCATCGTGAGTGGGGCCGCGTAGGTGAGGTCCTTCTCGCGGCACTCCTTGATGGGGTTGTTCGGCATGATCTCGTCGAACGGCATGCCGGGCTCCCAGCCCCCGATGGTGTAGGGGCCGAACTCCACCATGAGCGTGCCGGTGAAGTCCTGGATGGGCGAGATGTCGTCGACGGTCTCCCTGAGGCCCTCGTTCAGGAACCAGTCGAAGCTGGCTCGCTGGATGTCGATGAGGTTCGGGACGTCGGGGACCCCCGCGGCACCATCCTCGGTGCCGGCGGGGTAGAAGAATCGACGCTCGCGGGTGCGGCGGGCAGCGGGCGTGCTCAAGTCGCAGAGCCTCCTGGCGTGAGCTCGGTGATGTACGGGCATGCGGCAGCGGGCGCCGTAGGCGCGAAGACGCGGAATATGTGAGCGGGCAGCGGGTCGGGCACGTCGTACGCGACCGCCGTGGGACGCCGCGCCGGGCATTGGGCGCAATGGGCGTTCACGGCGGAACGATCATCATACACCTTCCCCGTACCCGCGCCCGGGTTACGGCGCGCCCCCGCAACGGTCGCCATACTCAAGGCGTGGCCAGTGACGCCTCAGGTCCCGTGGACGGCGACCGCACGGCGGCCATCGCCGAGCACCTCGTGCCGCTGCTCGACTCCACCCATCAGGTGTGGTCGACGGCGCAGGAGCGACGCCGCCTGCGGGCCTTCGGGTTCCGCCCGGCCATGGAATCGGGGGTTCTCAAGCGCGAATGGCGTC
This sequence comes from Actinomycetota bacterium, assembly GCA_016870155.1. GTDB lineage: Bacteria > Actinomycetota > Thermoleophilia > Miltoncostaeales > Miltoncostaeaceae > SYFI01. The sequence continues at coordinate 82,450 of VGCE01000004.1, forward strand.
GAACCCAGGTGCGCGTGGGCCCCGACGCCCTCCGCGTCGTGGCGAACGACGGTTCAGGCGAATTGGCCTGGGATCCCCAGGCGGGCCTCACGCTCGACGGTGGGCTCTTCAGGGCGACGCCCGCCGGAATCGCGCTGGCAGACTCGATCAACGGGCTGATCCACGGCTATGAGCGGTGGGTGGAGGCCCGTGAGGGACGCGAGGAGCGCCTGCGCCGCGGGCACTGGAGCGCGGCGAATCGCAGGCAGGTGAATGCCCTGGCCGAGACCCGGCGCCTTCAGCGCCTGCTCACGGTTGGGACCACGCGGGCCCGTCGGTCCTGACCGGACCGACGGGCGCAGACGTCGATCCTCAGGCCATGCCGTCCGGCTGGCTGCCCGGGTCGCCGGTGCGGCCTATCACCTTACCGCCGGCGATGTGGCTCAGGTCCTCGAGCCAGCCGGTGAGGCGGGCGTAGTCCTTGTCATCTTCCGGCAGGGTCGCGCGGGCGGCCTCGACCTCGGCAATGGCCTCGTCGACGTTCGACTTGTTGGCGAGGGACACCTTGTCCCTCAGATTGCTCTTCACTTCGCGGTCAAGCGGCATGACGTACCTCATTGGCGTGAGTAGGATTCAAGGGCGCTGGACCGCGCCGTTGATGGAATGATGCGAAATCGGCTCGCGGCGCGCCCGGTGAACGGTCCTCAGTCGCCGAGGCGCACGGTGCGCGTGGTGGTGCGCGTGTGGCCCACGGCATCGGACGCGGTGATCGTGGCCGTGTAGCGACCCGCGGCGAGCGGGCCCAGCGACACCGCCCTACGGGCCGTTCCGCTGAAGCGCGCGATGCGGCGCAGCTCGCGGCCATCGGGGGCCACGAGTGTGATCCTCAGCACCGATGCGCTGACGTCGTCGGCCACGAACACGGCGCGTGCCGGGCGCGGGCGGGACGTGGCTTGTTGCCTGGCCTCCTGCAGTCCGGCGCGCTCGAGGCGAAACGACCGCAACTGCGGGGCACGGGTGTCCACGAGCACGGGGAACTGGCGTACGGCGGTGTTGCCCGGCCAGTCGCCCGCCTTGATCTCGACGAGGCGGCGGCCATCGGGAAGCCACCGGCGCCCGAGCCCGGCGGACGGGGAGGTCTCCCCCGGACGGCGCACCACCGTGCGGCCGTCCACCAGCACCGACCACCCGGTCAGTCGCGAGGCATCCTCCACCGACCCCGTCACGCGCAGCGGCAAGGTCTTGATCACGCGGGGGATGCGCGGCGCCACGGAGATCTCGGGCGGGTCGGCATCCACGCGCACGCGGCCGGCGCCGTACCGGTCGTCCGGGCCCGGCGTGCCCAGGTCGAGCGCCTGCGTGGCCAGGACGTCGCCGAGGCCGGGCAGGTCGAGTGGCGCGCCCGCGCGCTTGCGCGCGGCGATGATGAGCGCGATCGCCCCCGCGGCGTTGGGTGCGGCATTCGACGTGCCGCCCACCGACCGCGGGCCCGACGCCGTGAGCACGCGGGTGTTGGTGGGCGCCGTGAGGTCGGGCTTCATGCGCCCGTCGTCCGTGGGCCCTTGCGAGGAGTAGGCCTTCAGCCCGTTGTTGGTCCAGTCCACGGCGCCCACGGTGATCGACCCGTCGGCGTCACCGGGCGTCGGCACGCTGCCGGGACCGGGGTTGCCCAGGGCGTCCATGGCGATCTCGCGCGAGAACAGCGTGATGCGCCCGGACGGCGCCGGACCCGCCGCGCGCATCACGCGCAGGCGGAACTCGCCCCCGTCGCCCGACGGGTGGCCCGTGAACCGCTCGGTGGGCGCGGCCCCCGCCACCTGCGAGTCGCGAGATGCGGTGACCTCGGCCCAGCCCCCGGCCGCGGTGCGCTCCTCGAGCACCAGGTCGAGGTCGGTGGTCTCGGCGCCGTCGGGCTGTTCCCAGGTGAGGGCGAGGGTGATGGGCTTGCCGGGATCCACCTCGAACGTCCAGCCGGGCGTGGTGGGCCAGTCGAGCGCGTCGTCGTCATCGCCGTCGGCCCACTGGCCCTCCCAGTGGCGCTCGGCGTAGTTGCCGGCCGAGTTCACCCAGGCGATCCCCGCGGCGGCAGCGCGGTCCACCGCCTGGGCGGCGGCGCCGCTGCCATCGAAGGGCCCCTCGATGAAGCTGTTGCTGTGCACCACCACGTCGGGACGTCGCCGGATGAGCCAGCCGACCGCCGCCTGGAAGTCCTGCTCGGTGTGGTAGTTGACGAACACGTACTGGGCGGCGGGCGCGTAGTCGTACACGGTCTGTGCCACCAGCTCGCCGTGGTTGGTGGGGTTGCCATAGGCGTTGCGACCCGCGAGGCCCCACGCGGCGTCGAACGACCGGGTCTCGAGTCGTGCGGCGGGCGGCAGCTCGCGCCGGGCCTGCAGGCCCGGGATGCGCGTGCCCCCGAAGCCCAGGTCGAGCACGGCGATGGTGACGCCCGCGCCGTCACCGGCCAGCGACTGCAGGGCGTCGGCGCCCACCCTCTCGAAGCCCTCCGACCGCACCGCGCCGCTCGCGGACACCGCGGCCCCGGGCTCATCGGCGTCGGTCTCGCCCATGCCACCGGCAGCGGCGCGCACGGCGGCCACGCCGGGAATCGCGCGAAGGCCATCGAGGCGACCCGGCGAGGCGGTCACCTGCAGCAGCGTGCCATCGCGGCGCACCACGCGCAGCGCCGACGCCCCGAGGGCTGATGCCACCGATTCGGCCCGCCCCGGCGAGGCCGTGACGGTGATCGGCACCGGCGAGGCGGTGCCCGGAGGCGCGGCCGATGCCGCCGCCCCACCCGATGCGCCGGCAGCAGGAGTGCCGGCGGCGAAGCCGGCCGCCAGCGTGGCGAGCCCGACTGCGATGAGCGCGCGCGTCATCGCGCCGGTGCCTTCGCGCGCTTCGGATCCTTGCGCACCACCACGCGCCGGAGCACCGACTCGTTGCCCGCCAGGTCGCGGGCGGTCACCTCCACGCGGTTGCGGCCCTTGCGAAGCGTCACCTCATGTCGCATCTGCGGCCCCGGCACGGTGCGGATGGCCCGGCCATTGACGGCGAGTGACACCGACTGCATGGTGCCGAGGTCGAAGGCGCGGATGCGCACGGTGGACCGCAGGCCCGCGGTTGCCGTGACCCGCACCACCGGCGCGACCACGTCGAAACGGGCCATGCCGGCTCCGGTGCCGGCATCGGGGCCCGGCATGCCCAGGTCGCGCGCCCGCGCGGTGATGTCGGCCCGAAGCGACGCGACGTCGTTCGGCTGGCCGAGCGACGCGCGCTCGTCGCGCACGAGCGCGGCGACGCCGGCGACGTGGGCCGTCGCGGCCGACGTACCGGCCGTGCCGGGGAAGAGCACGTTGGCGGTGACGTAGGTGGGTCCCACCAGGTCGGGCTTGGCACGCCCGTCCTGGGTGGGTCCGCGCGAGGAGTACCTGGCCGGGTCGCTGCCCTGCCACGGCACGGCCCCCACCGAGAGCGCGCCCGCGGCGTCACCCGGCGTGGCCACGCTGCCATCGGCCACGGCGAGCGCGCCGAACCCCACCGTGCGCGAGAACACGTCCACCGGCGACTCCGGGCCTGCCGTGCGGGTGACCACCAGCCGCCACGCGCCCCCGTCCACCGCCACGGGCTTGGTGCGACGGGTGTCATCGCTCACGGCCACCTCGGCCCACGATCCATCGGCCTGCTGGCGCTGCACCGAGAGCACGGCGGTGAGCGCCGCGTCGTTCCACCCGAGGCCGAATGCGATGGTCTCGCCGGGTTGCGGGGCGATGGGCAGCTCGGTACCGGCGGGCGACGGCACGCCGCGCCAGTGGCGCTCGGCGAAGTTGCCGCCCGAGTTGACCCACAGCACGCCGCGCGCGGCCGCCGCGTCGACGGCGCGGGCGAGCGGGCCGGTGCCATCGAACGGACCGCCCAGGAGCGAGTTGGAATGGCTGACCACGGGTATGCCGTTCGCCACGATCCACTCGGTGGCCTGCAGGAAGCCATCGATGCCCGCATAGTTCACCAGCACCAGGCGGGCACGCGGGGCGACGTCGCGGACGATCTCGGCCATGCGGGTGCCGTGCTGCGTGAGGGCGCCCAGGTTGTCGCGCCCATCGAGCCCGTTGACCGGGTCGAACGACTTGACCTCCAGCTGGTCGCGGGGAGGCAGCTCACCCGCCGCGATGGAGTCGTCGAGGCCCCCGAAGCCCATGTCGAGCACGCCCACCCGGGTGCCCGCGCCGTCGATGCCGCGTGCCCAGGCGGCGTCCGCCCCCATGCGGAAGGTGCCTTGCGACACCACACCGAGGGCGGGCACGGACGCGGCCACTGCGAGGGCGGCGCCGGACAGACCGATGAGCAGGCGCTTCATTCCAAGACCAGCAAAGCAAACGGCCCGGGTGGCACAGAGGCACCCGGGCCGCTCAGGACATCGCCGGACGGCCGGGAGATGCCGGTCATTCGGCGGGGGCAGTCACTCCGACGCGACTGCCCCGGGAGATGCCGCGCGCAACGGGGTTGGTCCTACGAGAGAGAGACGCTGCCGCCGGCCTCCTCGAGCTGCGACTTGATCTGCTCGGCCTCGTCCTTCGGCACACCCTCCTTGACGGTGCCCGGGGCGCCGTCCACCAGGTCCTTGGCCTCCTTGAGGCCGAGGCCCGTCACCGCGCGCACGACCTTGATCACCTGGATCTTCTTGTCGCCCGCGGCGTCCAGCGTGACGGTGAAGGAGTCCTGGTCGGCGTCCCCGCCGCCGTCGGCACCCCCGCCGCCGCCGGCAGCCGGAGCCGCCGCCACGGCGACCGGCGCCGCGGCGGCGCTCACGCCGAAGGTCTCCTCGAGCGCCTTGATGCGCTCGCTCAGCTCGAGCACCGAAATGGCCTTGAGCTCGTCGATCCACTCCTCGGTGGTCATCGCCATGGTCAGTCTCCTCCTGTGGTCTCGTCGGCAGCCGGCTCGGCGTCCGCGTTGTCGTCGGCTGCCGGCTCCTGCGCGGCCTCCGGGGTGTCATCGGCCGCCGCTTCCGGCTCGGCCTCGGTGGTGTCCTCCATGCTGGCCTCGGGCGCGGCATCCGCCTCTGCGGCGGGTGCCTCCTCGGCCGGGGCATCCCCTGCAGGCTCTGCCTCGGCGGGTGCCTCCGCGGCAGCGGCATCCTCGGCGGGTGCTTCCGCGGCGGGTGCCTCCTCGGCCGGGGCCTCGGCGGCGCGCTGCGCGTGGTACTGGCCCAGCGCCACGGCGAGGCCCGACAGCAGGCTGTTGAGCGCGTTGACGGTGCCCTGCAGCGGGCTGGCCACGCCGCCCACCAGGCGGGCGAGCAGCTCGTCACGCGGCGGCAGCGCGGCGAGCTTCTTGAGCTCGTCGGCCGACACCGGGGCGCCGTCGAGAATTCCGCCCTTCATGCTCAGGCGGTCCTCGGATGCCTTGGCGAAGGTGTTGAGCGCCTTCGCGATGGCGGCCGGGTCACCGGCGGCCCACACCAGTGCGGTCTGGCCCTCGAGGTACTCGAGCAGGGCGTCCTTGCCCGTCTCGTCGCACGCGCGACGGGCGAGGGTGTTCTTCACAACCTGGAACTGGGCGTCGGCCTCGCGGAGCTTCCCGCGCAGGTCCTCGACCTCCCGGACGCTCAGGCCGTGGAACGCCGTCGCGATGACGGTGTCGATGGTGGTGAGGCGCTCCGCGATCACCGCGATGGCCTCTGCCTTCTGCTCCCTGTTCAGTTCCTCACCTCCTCCTCTGCTGGCCGCGCGGGGGCGGGCCGTGAGGAGGCGTCGCGGGGCACGAGGCCCCGCATGCTCCCTGTGGCTCCGTCCTCACGCGGGTCGGGGTGTCCCCCTGGTTCAAGGCGCGCCAGGCGCGCCCCCGTGATCTTCGGTCGGGATGCCGTGTCAGCGACGCGCCGCTAGGCGGTGGCCTCCTCGAGCAGGTTCTGGGTGTACTGCGGGTCGATGTCGATGCCGGGCCCCATGGTCTGGGCCACGCTGATCGACTTGATGTACCTGCCCTTGGTCGATGCCGGCTTGGCGCGCATGATCTCGTCCAGGATGGCCGCGTAGTTCTCGGTGAGCTGCTCGGCGGTGAACGACCTCTTGCCGAGCCCGATGTGCACGATGCCGGCGCGGTCGGTGCGGTACTCCACCTTGCCGCCGATGACGTCGGACACGGCCTTGCCCACGTCGAACGTGACGGTGCCGGTCTTGGGGTTGGGCATCTTGCCCGAGGGGCCGAGCACGCGGCCGAGCCGGCCGACGGCGCCCATCATGTCGGGCGTGGCGATGGCCACGTCGAAGTCGCTGAAGCCCTCCTCGACCTTCTTGACGAGGTCCTCGCCGCCCACGAACTGCGCGCCGGCCTCCTCGGCCTCGCGCGCCTTCTCGCCCTCGGCGAACACCGCGACGGTGACCGCGCGGCCCGTGCCGTGCGGCAGAGCGATGGTGCCGCGCAGTTGCTCCTCGGCGTGACGGACGTTGACCCCGAGGCGGAAATGGGCCTCGACGGTGGTGTCGAACCGCGCGACCTCCTGGCTGACGAGCAGGCGGAAAGCCTCGAGGGGGTGGTAGTTGCCCTCGGGGTTGATCTGCGCCTTGGCGTCGTCGTAGCGCTTGCCGTGCTTGGCCATCCCTAGCCCTCCACCGTGACGCCCATCGAGCGGGCGGTGCCCGCGATCATGGTGATGGCGGCGTCGATGTCGTTCGCGTTGAGGTCCTGCATCTTCGTCTCGGCGATCTGCTGCAGCTGGGCGCGGGTGATGGTGCCCACCTTGGTGCGGTGCGACTCCGGCGAGCCCTTGGGAAGCTTGATGGCCTCCTTGATCAGCACGGCCGCCGGGGGGGTCTTGGTGATGAACGAGAACGAGCGGTCCTCATATACCGAGATCTCCACCGGCGTGATGACCCCGCCGAGGCTCTGCGTCTCGGCGTTGAACGCCTTGCAGAAGTCCATGATGTTGATACTCGCGGCACCCAGGGCGGGACCCACCGGCGGAGCCGGCGAGGCGCCCCCCGCGGGGATGTGCAGCTTGATGACCTGCAGTACCGTCTTCGCCATGGTGGCGTGACCTTCCGGACTGGGACCGTCTCGAGCGGCCCGGGATCATACATCCGCGCGCGCGAATGGCCAGCGACATGCGCAGGCCCGCCGCATGCACGTTCCTACGTGAGCTTCTTGACCTGGTCGAACGACAGCTCGGCCGGCGTCTCGCGGCCGAAGATCGACACCAGCACCTTCACGCGCCCCTGCTCGGCGTTGATCTCGGCGATCTCGCCCGTGAAGTCCGACAGCGGGCCCGAGATGACCTTGATGCTCTCGCCCACCGTGAACTCGGCGCGCACCTTCGTGCGGGTCTCGGTCTGGGTGTGCAGCAGGCGGTCCACCTCGGTGCGCGACAGTGGCGGCGGGCGGTGGTCGTCGTGCTTCGTGGCGCCGACGAACCCGGTGACGCCCGGGGTGTCCTTGATGAGCGACCAGGCGTCGTCGTCGGTCATGTCCATGTTCACGAGCACGTACCCCGGCAGGGTGCGGCGCTCGGTCTGCACCTTCTGGCCGTCCTTGTTGGTCTCGACCACCTGCTCGGTGGGGACGATGACCTCGCGGATCGAGCGCTGGCGGTGCTGCGTCTCGACGCGACGGAGGATGTTGGCCTTCACCTTGTTCTCGTGGCCCGAGTAGGTGTTGATGACGTACCAGCGCAGCAAGTGCTTCTCCTAGAAGATGGCGTCCACGAGCGTGCTCATGAGCACGTCGACGACGCCGAGGTAGACCGCCACGATGGCGACGAAGATGAGCACGACGGCGGTGGCCTGGAACAGCTGTGCCCGATTGGGCCAGGACACCTTCTTGAGCTCGGTCACGACCTCGCCGACGTAGCGGCGGCTGCGGCCCTCCTGCACCGACTTGGTAACCGTGCCCGACTTCTCGTTCTTGGCCTGCTGGCGCGGACGCGGCTGGGCCCTCTGCCCGCCGCCCGACGACTTCCTGTTGCGGCGCCTGCTGGGTACAGGCGGCGGCTCGGCCCCACCGGGGCCGGTCTCGTCGGGTCCGGGTTCCCCGGAGGTCTGGCCCTTTGACGGGCGAATGCGTGCCATCTGCCTGGCGGCCTTCTCAGTCTGTCGCGATCTGCTGGACAGGGCCGGAGGGACTCGAACCCCCAACCCCCGGTTTTGGAGACCGGTGCTCTACCAATTGAGCTACGACCCTAGGTATTGCCCTACCGCGTCTCGCGGTGCTCCGTGTGGCGGCCGCACCAGCGGCAGTACTTCGAGAGCGACACGCGGTCGGGCGTATTGCGCCTGCTCTTGTTCGACTGGTAGTTGCGCCTCTTGCAGTCCTGGCAGGCCAGGGTGACGGCGATGCGCTGGCCGGTCTTGCCCACAGGGAAACCTCCGGTCGTTGGCGGGTTTGGGAAGGTACCACAGCCCGGACGGTGGGCCGTCGGGCCTGCGGCCGCCTACGAGATGCGGGTGACCAGGACCTTCCACGAGGATGACGTCGTGATGGTGGTGGGCGACTCATCCGTGCTCACGTGCACCCGGGGCCCGTACGAGAGCCGGGCGATCGCAGACCGCCCGGGCGCCAGCGCGAGCACCTTCCTGCGCGGGAGCTTCGCGCACCACATCACCGCGAGGCAGGACAACGCCGGCCGTGCCCGATCGAGCTCCGCCCGCTGCGCGGTGGTCAGGTTGAGCACCGTGCGGTACGGACCGGGGACGAGCGGCGCCATGCAGAAATCGCTGGGCTCTGCGCAGGTCAACTTGGTGGCCGGGTCGTTGGGGTCGCCGGCGCTCACCCCGACCCCGCCGCCCATGAAGGCCTGGCTCACGACGATCAGCCCGGCGTTGAGGGCCCGGCATCCGGTCTCGGCGGCGACCGCGCCGCTGAGGCCGATGGCGTTCTCGGAGTCCTCCTCGGTGTCGGAGGGGTTGCGAAGGGCGTCGAAGGCGATGGGCACGCCGGCGACGGACGCCTGCCCGATGCGCTTGCTGGCCCGGCAGGCGGGAGTGCTCTCGGTGCCCGAGAACGTGCCCGAGTACCGACCGGCCGCGTACAGGGTGCCCGCGAGGCCTTCGCGTCCGCGAAGCGGCCAGTTGTTGCGCAGGCCGGGAACGCGCGGCTCCACGCCCCGCAGGTTCACCTTCACCTGGATCGTGCCCGACACGGCGCTCTCGGACGTAAACGACTGCGAGAGGGAGAAGAGCTCCACCTTGTATCGCGCGGCGACGGCGGCCGGCGCGGCGGCGAGCACGAGGAGCGAGATCAGCACGAGCGCTCGGGGGAGCGGTTTCATCATCTGAAGACAGCGGCTGGGCAGCACCGCGCGCAACCCGGGGAGCGCGCGCCGGTAGCCTGCGGGCATGGCTGCCGAATGGAGTGACTGGTACACGAAGGAGGACATCACGGGGTGGGTGCTCCCCCGCATCCTCCGCGAGCGCGCCGAGGCGCATCCCGATCGTCCGTACATCCGGTTCGGCGATGGCGCATGGACCACCTACGGCGAGATCGACGCCCGGGCCAACCGCATCGCCGGTTCCCTCATCGCGCGCGGGCTCCAGAAGGGCGAGTGCGTGAGCACGCTCATGCCCAACTCGGTGGACCAGGTGGCGCTGTGGTTCGGCATCCTTCGCGCGGGCGGGGTGCAGTCGCCGATCAACCTGGCCTACCGCGGGGACTTCCTCTCGTGGGTGATCAACCTGCCCGGGTCGCGGTTCCTCGTGATCTCGGACGACCTCCTCGACCGGCTCGACCACGTGGCGGCCGACCTGCCCGTGCTCGAGCACGTGTTCGTGTGGGAGTCGGGCGAGCGCAACGGCCCCGACCCGCGCGTGGCGCACGAGCCCTTCGCGGTGCTGGACGACGCGCCGGACGACGATCCCGGCGTGGACGTGACCTGGGTGGACGACGCGCGCATCATGTTCACCTCGGGCACGACCGGTCGCAGCAAGGGGGTGATCAAGCAGCACGCGTCCGACTACTTCTCGGGCCGCACCTACATCGAGGTATGCGGGGTCACCGAGGACGACGTCTTCTACACCTGCCTGCCGCTCTTCCACAGCAACGCCCAGGTGCTCAACTGCTACCCGGCCATGATCGCCGGCGCGCGCATCCAGCTGTCGGCGCGGTACTCCTCGAGCAACTTCTGGCGCGAGGTCACCGAGTGCGGCGCGACGATCCTCAACACCGTCAGCGCCATGAACTACTTCATCTGGAACACCGAGCCGGGTGACCTCGACCGCGCGCATTCGGTGCAGCGCATCATGGCCATGCCGGCCCCCAAGGACATCTATGAGGACTTCAAGGGCCGCTTCGGCATCCGCTGGCATGAGGGCTACGGGCTCACCGAGACCGGCATGGTCACCTACGTGCCACCGGGAATCGAGAAGCCGGGCTCGTGCGGAAAGGCCAGCCCGGGTTTCGAGGTGAGCGTGGTGCAGCCCGGCACCGACCTGCCCCAGCCGCCCGGCGAGCCCGGCGAGATCGTGGTGGACATGAAGCTGCCCAACATCGTGATGCGCGCCTACGCGGGCATGCCCGAGAAGACCGCCGAGGACTTCAAGAACCTCAAGCTGCACACGGGCGACCTGGGCGTGATGGACGAGGAGGGCTACCTCTACTTCAAGGACCGCGTGAAGGACTACATCAGGCGCCGCGGCGAGAACGTGTCGTCGATGGAGGTGGAGCGCGTGGTGGCGCAGCATCCCGGCGTGCTCGAGGCCGCCGCGGTGGGCGTGGCATCAGCCGAGGGCGTGGGCGCCGAGCAGGAGATCCTCATCTGCGTGGTTCCGCGTGAGGGCGTGCCCGACCCGCATGAGCTGCTCACCTTCTGCAGCGACAAGATGCCCTACTTCGCCGTGCCGCGGTACGTGCGATTCATGGAGCACCTGCCGAAGACCCCCACGGAGCGCGTGCGCAAGGTGGAGCTGCGGGAGCTGCCGCTGGACGACGAGGTGTACGACCGCGTCAAGAGCGGGCCGAAGATCAGCGCCTGATGGACGACGACCCCCTCGACCTGGCCGAGGCCGCGGCATTCATCATGGGCGAGCGCCCGGGCCTGCAGGAGGACGACGTCTGGACCGTGCTGAAGGAACTCGGCGACCCGCCGGTGCGAAACGCCGACGGCATGGCGGTGGACCTCATCACGCGCCTGCACCCGGGAATGCGCCCCCGCGACGTGCGGACGATCCTGGGGGAATGGCGCGAATACGCCCGCCTGGCAGTGGAAGAGGACTGGGACTGAGCGAAGGCCCGCCAGGGTGACCGCGGAGAGGGTGACTGTCACCGAGAGGTGACTGTCACCGGGGTTTCCCGGGAGGTGACCGTCGCCGGGGCCGCCCGCCTACCCCCGCCGCGCAGACGAGGGCTTGCCCAGCAGGATCTCCCGCGCGGCGTTGAGCGCCACGGTCATGTCGGCGGCGCGCTGCTGCAGGTCGGGGTGCAGGTCGGCCACGCGGTCGGGGTGGCAGCGGGCCACCTGGCGCCGCCATGCGCGCTCCACCTCGTCGGGCAATGGCCGCGGGCCGAGGCCGAGCAGATCGGCCGCCTCGGCCGTGCTGGCGGGCGCGGTGAACGTGGATGACTGCTGCTTCTCGAGCAGCCCCTGCGCGAGGGTGCGCAGGCGCGCCTTCTCGGCGTGGATGTCACCCCACTCGTCGTCGATCTGCTGCTGGCGCTCGGCCAACCGGGCGCGCTCCTCGCGCACCTCCTCGGCCAGCGACGCCAGCGCCCGGTCGCGCGATGCGGAGTCGTGCCTGAGCAGCTCCACCATCACCTCGGGATCGGCCGCCGCCGGGACGTCGGCAGGCACGGGGCGCCCCTGTCCGGACTGCCCCTGGCGCACGAGGGCGATCACCTCGTCGAGCCGCTGGTGGGCCGAGTTCGCCATGGAAGGACCATCGGACGGCGCCAGGCGCACGAGCGCGAGGGAGTCCCATGACGGGTCGACGATGAACGCCGCGCTCGACCGGCCCGCGAGCATCACGCGGCGATCGGGCTGCGCGCGGTGGCCGATGAGGGCGAAGCGCGCATCGACGTCGGCGTCGCCGCGCAGCGCGGCGAGCTCGGCGGCGAGGTCGTCGAGCCGGCGGGCCACCTCGCGGCCATCCGGGCCATCGGGCGTCACCGCCTGGGCGGCGGCAAGCGCCTCGTCGAGCCCCTCGGCCCCCTTGCCCTGCCCCACGGCCAGCACGGCCCACCAGCGGGTCCATGGGTCGTCGTCGGGTGCGGCGGCCAGTGCGCGCCCGGCCTCCACGGGGTGGTCGAGCGACTGCAGCGCCGCGGCCAACCGCGGGCGGGCCGAGCGGTCGCCCAGCGACGCGGCGACCGCGAGCAGGGCCACCTGGCGCCAGCGCGCGGAGTCTCCCCGGGGCGGCGTGGGGCCTGCGGCATCGGCGAAGGGGTCGTGCACGTCGGCAACGCTAGTGCAGGGTCGTCACTGCGCCGCGCGCCATGCGTGACAGGCGGCTGCCGGTTATGACCAGATAGTGACTAGAATCACCGGCATGGCAACCGCGCCCTCACCGTCGTCCTCGCCCACCCACGTGCCCGTGGCGGAGGCCAAGGCGAAGTTCAGCGAGATGCTGCGCCGCGCCGGGGAGGGCGAGGAGATCGTGGTGACCAGCCACGGCCGGCCGGTGGCCCGCATCATGCCGCCCGCAGATCCCCGTCCATCGCGCGAGCAGTGGATCGCCGACCTCATGGAGTTCCGGCGCAGCGGCCGGGGCATCAAGGCCACGCGCGAGGAAATCGTGGAGTGGATTCGCGAGGGGCGCCGCCACTGACCGACTTCGTGCTCGATACGTCGGCCACCATGGTGCTCGTGATGGATGACGAGCCCGAGGAGCCGGTGATGCCTATCGTGTCGGCGCTTCGTGACGGAGATGCCGTGGTGCCGGGCCTCTGGCGGTTCGAGGTCGCGAACGCCCTGGGCACCGCGCTGCGCCGGGGTCGCATCCACGAAGACGGCTTCGCGTACGTGGTGGGGCTGGTGCACGGCATCAACGTGACCCACGATGCACAGCCGGCATCGGTGGAGGCGCTGATCGGGCTTGCCCGCGAACACGGGATCACGGCCTACGACGCCGCCTACCTGTCGCTTGCCCTGCGGCGCGGTATCGCCCTCGCCACCACCGACCGGGCGCTGCGCGCCGTGGCCGACGCAGCCGGGGTGTCGCTGGTCTGCTGACGTCGCACCGGGCGCAAGCCCGGCGACCGGTGCGACCATCGCCCCATGCCCAACCGCCTCGCCGACCAGGCCTCGCTGTACCTGAGGCAGCACGCCGCCAACCCGGTGGACTGGTGGCCGTGGTGCCCCGAGGCCTTCGCCGACGCACGCGACCGCGACGTGCCCGTGCTTCTTTCGGTGGGCTACTCGTCGTGCCACTGGTGCCACGTGATGGCGCATGAGTCGTTCGAGGACGACGCCACGGCCGCGCTGATGAACGAGTGGTTCACCTGCGTGAAGGTGGACCGCGAGGAGCTCCCGGACGTGGACGCCCTCTACATGCAGGCCACGGTCGCGATGTCGGGGCACGGTGGCTGGCCGATGACGGTGTTCCTCACCCCGGGCGGCGAGCCGTTCTGGGCGGGCACGTACTTCCCGCCCCAGCCACGCCAGGGCATGCCCGCGTTCACCCAGGTGCTGAACGGCGTGGCCGAGGCATGGCGCGACCGACGCGACCAGGTGATGCGCCAGGCCGGGTCGCTGGCCGATGGGCTACGCCAGCAGTCTGCGGTGGAGGTGGCCGCGCCGCCGCCTGCGAAGGACGCCGTGGCGGCGGCGGTGCGCGGGCTGGGCGACCTGTATGACGACGAGCACGGCGGGTTCGGCGGCGCGCCGAAGTTCCCGCCGTCGGTGGTGATCGACCTGCTGCTGCGTCGCCACTGGGCCGGGCGCGACCCCGGAGGGCGCGCCCTGGCCATGGCCACCGGCACCCTCGACGCAATGGCGGCGGGCGGTGTGTGCGACCAGGTGGGCGGCGGGTTCCACCGCTACTCGGTGGACGACATCTGGCTGGTGCCCCACTTCGAGAAGATGCTCTACGACAACGCCCTGCTGCTGCGCGACTACGCGCTGGCCGTGCGCCTCACTGGCGAGGACCGCCACGGCGAGGTGGCCGGGCGCATCGCGGAGTACCTGCTGCGCGAGATGCGCACCGAGGGCGGCGCATTCGCCGCCGCGCAGGACGCCGACTCCCCGGGCGGCGAGGGGGCGTTCTTCACCTGGACCCCCGATGAGATCCGCGACCTGCTGCCCGCCACCGAGGCCGAGGCGGTGATCGCGCGGTTCGGGGTGAGCGAGCGCGGCAACTTCGAGGGCCGTAACATCCTGCGCGTGGTGGCGCCCGAGGTGGCGGTGCAGCCGTCCGCGCTCGAGGTGCTCTACGAGGCCCGGGCCCTGAGGCCCGCGCCCGATCGCGACGACAAGGTGATCGCCTCGTGGAACGGCCTGGCCATCGGCGCGCTGGCCGAGGCCGGCATGGGCATGAGGCGCGACGACTGGACCCAGGCGGCGCGCGAGGCGGCGCGGTTCGTGCTGGACGAGATGGTCGTTGATGGGCGGCTGATGCGCGTGCACGCCGACGGGCGGGCCCGGCACCTGGGCACGCTGGAGGACCACGCCGACATGGCCGACGGCCTAATGGCTCTGTATGCCGCCGAATTCGATCCGCAGTGGGTGCTGGCCGCGCGCGCACTGGCCGACGCCATGCTGGGTCTCTTCGCCGATCCCGCCGGCGCCGGCTTCTTCATGTCGGGCACCGACGCCCCGCCGCTCATCGCGCGCACCCGTGACCTGGAGGACCACCCCTCGCCATCGGGCAACTCCCAGGCCGCGTGGGTGCTGGCGCGCCTGCACCTGCTCACGGGCGAGCCGCGCTACCGCGACGCCGCGGCCGCAGCCGTGGGGCTGGTGTCGGCGCAGGCGCAGAGGTGGCCCCAGGCATTCGCCCGCGCGCTCGCCACGGCCGACCTGCTCGACAGCCGCTCCGTGGAGGTGGCCGTGGTCGGCACGCTCGATGACCCACGTACCGCGGCACTGGTGGACGCCGCGCGAGCGGCAGCCGGCCCCTACGCGGTGGTCGCCGCAGGCGACCCGGCCGACCCAGGGGCGGCCACGGCGGCGCCACTGCTGGCCGACCGCCCGCTGGTGCACGGCGCGCCTGCGGCATATGCCTGCAGCGGCTTCACCTGCCGGGCACCGGTTTCCGACCCCGACGCGCTGGTGGCTGCCCTGCGTGGCGGTTGAGCGCCTATCCTCCCGTGCATGGCAGACCTCGCGGAGATTCAGACGATGATCGAAGCCGCGCTCCCGGGAGCGCAGGTGGAGGTGCAGGACCACGGCGGCGGCGACCACCTGTCGGCCGTGGTCGTGGCTCCGCAGTTCGAGGGAATGAGCCGAATCGACCAGCACAAGGCCGTGTACGCCGCCGTCCAGGCGCGCATCGATGACGGCCAGATCCACGCGCTCGCGCTGAAGACGCGGGCACCGGAGGCATGATGAGCAGCGACGTCAGCACGATGACCGAGGAGCAGATCCTCGAGCAGATCCAGGCGGAGGTCGCGGGCAACCGCGTGTTCCTCTACATGAAGGGCACGCCCGACGCGCCTGCCTGCGGGTTCTCGATGCGCGTGGTGCAGATCCTCGGCCATCTCGGCACCGAGTACGGGTCACGCAACATCCTCGAAGACCCTCGCGTGCGGGTGGTGCTGTCGGAGTGGTCGGACTGGCCGACGATCCCGCAGCTCTTCGTGGACGGCAAGCTGGTGGGCGGGTGCGACATCGTCACCGAGCTCTACCAGGACGGCGAGCTGCAGCATTTGCTGCCCTCATAACGACGAACCGGGCCCTCACATGTCCAGCCACCCCATCGAATTCTCCGAGGATCTGCAGGACACCTCGCCCGCCACCCGCATCGGGCTGTCGCGGGCCGGCGTGTCGCGATCGGCCAAGGCGATCCGCCTGGCCTTCGGCGGGTCCGAGCACTACATGGACGCCACGGTGGAGTGCGTGGTGGACCTCGACCCCGACCAGAAGGGCGTGCACATGTCGCGCTTCGAGGAGGAGGTCAACGAGGCCATCGACGCCGTGCTCATCGGCCAGGCGGTGGCGATCGAGGCGCTGGCCGCGAACATCGCGCGCCGCGTGGTAGAGCGCCAGGGCGCGCTGCGCGGCATGGCGACGATCCGCGCCCGCTATCCGGTGGAGAAGCGCACGCCCGTGACCGACGTCGCCACGCAGGAGATGTACGGCCTCATCGGCACCGCCGCCGCGCGTCCGGGCAGCAGCCGGCGCGCCGTGGGCGTGTCGGCCCAGGGAATGAACGCCTGCCCCTGCGCGCAGGGCCTGGTGCGCGAGCAGGCCGAGGCCGCGCTGGCCGCTGACGGCTTCACGTCGGACGAGATCGACCGCATCGTGGCCCGCGTGCCCATCGCCACGCACAACCAGCGCGCGCGCGGCACGCTGATCGTCGGAAGCCCCGACGGCCGCGACGTGCCGGCCGACGCGCTCATCGAGATCGTCGAGGACGGCATGTCGTCCGAGATCTACGAGCTGCTCAAGCGCCCCGATGAGCTCTACGTGGTTGACAAGGCCCACCGTCGCCCGCGGTTCGTGGAGGACTCCGTGCGCGAGATGATCGCCGGCGTCATCGCGCGGTTCCCGGAGCTGCCCGACGACGCCTTCATCTCGGCGCACCAGGAGAACTACGAGACCATCCACACCCACGACGTCGAGGCCGAGCGCCACGGCGTGCTCGGCGAGATGCGCGCCGAAGTGGCCGGCGGCGCCCACGCGCACCGCCACCTCACCCTGCCGGAGTGGCTCGACGGCCCCACCTGAGCCGCTCCGCCCAGCGCGCGGGGCGCCCGGGGGTCAGCAGAACCCCCGCCGAAAAAGCGCGAGAGGCGGGAGGCCCGTCACATGGGGGTGGCGGCGATCGCAGCCGGGGATGATGCGTTTGCGGTCCCCGCAAATGCCGATCCCGTTTCGGCGAGTGGCCGCCACCCCCATATGACGGGCCTGCCGCGCTGCTGTGGTGTTCGGCGGAGGTACTGCTGAGCCCCGGGCTTCACCGGATCGCTGGGCGGAGCGGCTCAGGTGGGATCCGGCGAGGCCTTGCGGCCGAGCTGGATGCGGTTCTCGGTGCCCGAGAGCAGGCGCTGGATGTTCTCGCGGTGCTTGATGATCACGAAGAGGCCGGCGAGGCCGATGAAGGCGACATACGACCAGGGCGCGCCGAAGGCCCAGGCGAGCGGGGCGGCGGCGAGGGCGCAGACGATGCTGGCCACCGATACGTAGCGGGTGAGCACGACGATGAGCACCCAGAGGATGATGAGCACGCCGCTGGCCGCGGGCACGAGGCCGATGAGCGCGCCGGCGCCCACGGCCACGCCCTTGCCGCCCTTGAAGCCGGTCCACACGGGGAATACATGGCCGATAATCGCCAGGGCGCCGGCGGCGATGGGCCACCACGGGCCGCCCACCACCCACTGGGCGATGAGCACCGCGAACGCGCCCTTGGCGATGTCGAGCACCATCACCGCGACGCCCGCCGTGCGCCCGAGGGTGCGGAACACGTTGGTGGCGCCCAGGTTGCCACTGCCCACGGTGCGCAGGTCAACGCCGTTGATGCGGCCGGCGAGGTAGGCGAAGGGGATGGAGCCCAGCAGGTAGGCCACCACGAGGACGAGGACCTGGTTCACGGATCTCCGGTGACGTCGGGGGCGGGCACGCGGCCCTCGAAGAGCCGGCGGCGGGCCATGATGAAGTAGTAGGCGCCCGAGATGACGGTGAGCGCCACGGCGAGGTAGAGCAGGGCGTCGTACTGCCACTGGGGCGCCACGTGCAGGATCACCCAGGCGATGGCCAGGTTCTGGCTGAGGGTCTTGAGCTTGCCGAGGTTGCTGGCGGGGATCACCAGGTCCTCACGCACGGCCACGAGGCGCAGGCCAGTGACCGCGAACTCGCGCGCGATGATGACCATGGCGATCCAGGCCGATACCTCGCCCACCTCGATGAGGCACAGCAGGGCGCCCGTGACCAGCAGCTTGTCGGCGAGCGGATCGAGGAAGGCGCCCGCCACGGTGACCTCGCCACGCGAGCGCGCGAGCCAGCCGTCGAGCGTGTCGGTGGCCGCGGCCACCACGTAGAGCGCGAACGCCCAGTACCGGCCGCCCTCGTCGTCGACGAGGATCAGCACCATCACGACGGGGATCAACGCGATGCGCGCTGCCGTCACGAGCAGTGCGGGGTTCAGCGATGCGCGGCCGCCCACGCGTGAAGCATAGGACCCCTATCCTCGGCGCATGAACGAATTCACCGTGAGCATCGTCGGCGAGGACCGCCCGGGCATCGTCGCGGACGTCACCGGGGCCCTCCTCGAGGCCGGCGGGAACGTCGAGAACTGCCGCGCGAGCATCCTCGCCGGGTCGTTCGCGATGGTGCTGGCCGTGCAGGTGCCCGAGTGGGTCACCGACCAGGACATCGTCGACCTGCTGGCCCCCACGGCGTCGGGCCTCGGCCTGTCGCTGGGCGTGCGCCCGGCCGCCCCCGCGGCCGCGGATGAGGGTCGCGAGCGCTGCGTGATCACCATCTACGGCGCCGATCGCCCGGGCATCGTGCACGGCGCGGCGTCGGCGCTGGCAGAGGCGGGCGTGAACATCGTCGACCTCAGCTCGCGCCTGGTGGGCGACCCCCCCATCTACGTGCTGGGCATCGAGGCCGAGCTGCCCGACGGCATGGGCCCCTCCGGCCTGGAGCAGGCGATCCGGTGCCCGGAGCTCGCGGGCCTCGACATGTCGGTGCAATCGGAGTCCGAGCGCCTCCTCTGATCCGCCCCGTCGTCATATACCCCGACCGGCGCCTGAAGACGGCCTGCGCGCCGGTCAGGTCGTTCGGTCCCGCGCTGGCGCGCCTGGCCGCCGACCTGGAGGACACCGCGCGCTCGTTCCCGCGCACCACGGGCATCGCCGCCCCGCAGGTGGGCGAGCTGTGGCGCGCGTGCTTCGTCGACTGCACTGGGCACCCCAAGGTGCCCGAGGCACACGGGCCGATGGTGCTGGTGAACCCCGACCTGCTTTACCACTCGGGCGCCGAGATCGGACGCGAGGGATGCCTGAGCCTGCCGGAGATCACCGCCAACGTGGAGCGCCCGCTGGAGATCGTCGTGGCCTTCGACGACATCGCGGGTGACCGCCATGAGGTGGAGGCCTCGGGGTTCGAGGCCCGGGTGGTCCTCCACGAGATGGACCACCTGGGCGGGGTGCTGATACTCGACCGGGTGAAGTCGCTCGCGCTCGACGTATTCGCACGCAAGCGGCGATCGCGCGGGTAGCGGGCACGTAGCGCCTGCGCGCCCGGCAGCGCGGAACCGCCGTGCGCCTGAGGGTCCGAGGCCGGTGGCATCCTGCCGCCCCGTGCGCACCGCTCTCATCGCAATCGCCGCCGCGCTGGCCCTCGCGGCACCCGCCGCCCTCTCGGCCCGGCAGCCGGTGGTACTGGTGCAGGCCGGGCACCTGAGCCCCGGCGAGCCGGGGTACCTGGCGCAGACCGGGGCATCGGGCAACCCGTTCGGCCTGGAGTCGGAGTTCAACCGGCGCGTGCGCGACGCCATGGTGAAGCGGCTCACGGCGGCCGGGGTGAACGCCCGGCCGCTGGCCGCGCGCGTGGAGCCCCTGGGCGTGCCCGGCGCGACCTTCGTGAGCATCCACCACGACTCCCCCGGCGGGGCGGCGATGGTGGGCCACGCGATCACCGGCGGCAACGAGAACTACTACCGCGGCGAGGGCACCGGCACGGCGAGCCCCACCCCCTACCCCGACAGCGGCCCGCACCGCACGCCGGCCACCGCCGTGAGCCCGGCCGTGGAGCGCACGTCAGCCGGCACTGCCCGCCGCGTGTCCGCGGCGCTGAAGTCGATCTTCACGCCCGCCAACGGCGCCGGGGGACGGTTCCGCGGGGTCATCCCGCCCGACTCCAACCGCCGCATGAACCACTTCTACGGCTTCTACCGCACCACCGCGCAGTCGCGCGTGATCATCGAGGTGGGCGCCGCCCCCGATGACAACCGGTTCCTCGCGAAGGTGCCCCTCATCTCGCGCACGCTGAGCACGGCGATCGTCAACGACCTGAAGGCCCGAGGGCTGCTCTAGGCGTGCCCCTGGGCGGCCCGGCGCAGGCTCCCGTCAGGACGCCTTGGTCTCCCCACC
Source organism: Actinomycetota bacterium (assembly GCA_016870155.1). GTDB lineage: Bacteria > Actinomycetota > Thermoleophilia > Miltoncostaeales > Miltoncostaeaceae > SYFI01. The sequence goes on from VGCE01000004.1 coordinate 102,607, forward strand.
CCTGATGCCGTGCACCGGCCGGCCGGCGGCGATCCACTGGTAGTACGAGCACGCCGGGCCCATGCCGGTCTGGTACTCGACCACCCGCGGATTGCGCCCGACCTCCTTGGCGATCTGCGCGTGGGTGAGCAGGTTGGGATCATCCATCTCGGGCCAGCAGATCACCAGGTGCGCCGCGGTGATGTGCTTGGCCACGAAGCCGCAGCCCTCCGCCGGGCAGGGCCAGGGGTCGGTGGCGATGCAGTACCAGCCCTGGAGGTCTTCCCCCGAGTCGTCGGTCCAGAGGTTCTCCTCGACGTCCACCGACTGGTCGGTGGCCTCGATGACGCCCACGCCGGGGCCCGTGCCGGGGTCGAGCCGGCGGTCCTGGTCGCTCATGGCGGTGAGGCTACCGCGCACCGGTGGGCGGCGGCGCGGGCACAGGCCGGGCACCCCCGTTCTGGTAGCGTGCCGCCGCACGCGAGGGCCCTCCCGCGCGTGCGTCCTCATCCGCGGAGGCGTGCCAGATGAGCAGCACCGAAGCCGCCGGAGCCGCACGCACGACGGACTCCGGCATCGAGATAAAGCCGGTCTACCACGACGACGACGTGGCCTCGCTCGACCTGGCCGCGTCGCTCGGCGAGCCCGGGGAGTTCCCCTTCGTGCGCGGCCCTTACCGCACGATGTACCGCGAGAGGCCGTGGACCATGCGGCAGTACGCGGGCTTCGCCACGGCCGAGGAGACCAACGAGCGCTTCCGGTACCTGCTGGCCAACGGCGCCCCGGGCCTGTCGATGGCCTTCGACCTTCCCACGCAGCTGGGCATGGACTCCGACGACCCGCGCGCGCTCGGCGAGGTGGGGCGCGTGGGCGTGGCCATCGACTCGCTGGACGACATGCTGCGGGTTTTCGACGGCATTCCGCTCGACGAGGTGTCCACGAGCATGACCATCAACGCGCCGGCGGCGGTGCTGCTGCTGCTGTACCGCCAAGTGGGCGAGGCCCAGGGCGTGACCCCCGATCAGCTGCGCGGCACGATCCAGAACGACATCCTCAAGGAGTACATCGCGCGCGGGAACTACATTTTCCCCCCGCACGCGAGCATGCGGCTCACCACCGACACCTTCGCGTACTGCGCGGCCGAGATGCCGCGGTTCAACACCATCTCGATCAGCGGCTACCACATCCGCGAGGCCGGATCCACGGCCGTGCAGGAGGTGGCGTTCACCCTGGCCGACGGCATCGCCTACGTGCAGGCGGCGGTGAACGCCGGGCTGGATGTCGACCGCTTCGCGCCGCGGCTGTCGTTCTTCTTCAACGCCCACTCGAACTTCCTCGAGGAGGTGGCGAAGTTCCGGGCGGCGCGCGGGCTGTGGGCGCGCATCATGCGCGAGCGGTTCTGCGCGAAGGACGACAAGTCGATGGCGCTGAGGTTCCACGCCCAGACCGGCGGCAGCACCCTCACGGCCCAGCAGCCCGACAACAACGTGGTGCGCGTGGCGCTGCAGGTGCTCTCTGCGGCGCTCGGCGGTGCCCAGTCGATCCACGCCAACGGCTACGACGAAGCCCTGGCCCTGCCCACCGAGCACTCGGCCAAGCTGGCGCTTCGCACCCAGCAGGTGATCGCCGAGGAGACCGGCATCACCGACAGCGCCGACCCCCTGGCCGGCGGCTGGATGGTGGAGGCCCTCACCACCGACATCGAGAAGCGTGCCAGCGAGCTGATCGCCCGCATCGACGAGCGCGGCGGGGCGGTGGACAGCATCGAGTTCATGCGCGACGAGATCGCCGACGCCGCCTTCCGCTGGCACAAGGCCATGGAGAGCGGCGAGCGCACGGTGGTGGGCATCAACGTGCAGGCCGAGCCCGACGACAGCCGGATCGACATCCTGAAGATCGACCCGGCGATCGAGCGCGCGCAGGTGGCACGCCTTGCCGACCTGCGGGCCAAGCGCGACGAGGCCGACGTGAGCGCGGCCCTCGACGCCGTGCGCAGCGCCGCCCGCGGCACGGACAACCTGCTTCCGCCGATGCATCGCGCGCTGGGCGCCCGCGCCACGATCGGCGAGGTGTGCGGGGTGCTGCGCGAGGAGTTCGGCGAGTACGACCGCGTGATGGCGGCTGCCGGGTGAACACCTCCGACGCCGAGAAGTACCTCGACGGGCTGCGCGCCGAGGCCATGAACCCGTCAGGCGATGCCGCGGTGGAGCGCCAGCACGCCCGCGGCAAGCTCACGGCCCGCGAGCGCATCGACCTCCTGCTCGACCCGGGGTCCTTCGTGGAGCTCGACATGTTCACGCGCCACCGCGCCACGGGCTTCGGCATCGAGGACAACCGCCCGTGGGGCGATGGGGTGATCATCGGCCACGGCACCATCGAGGGCCGCCGGGTGTTCGTGTTCAGCCAGGACTTCACGGTGTTCGGCGGCAGCCTCGGCGAGGTGTTCGCCGAGAAGATCTGCAAGGTCATGGACATGGCTATGCGCATGGGCTGCCCGCTCATCGGGCTCAACGACTCGGGCGGCGCGCGTATCCAGGAGGGCGTGGTGAGCCTGGGGGGCTACGCCGACATCTTCTACCGCAACGTGCAGGCCAGCGGGGTGATCCCGCAGATCTCGGTGATCCTCGGGCCCTGCGCCGGCGGCGCGGTGTATAGCCCGGCGATCACCGACTTCATCTTCATGGTGAAGGAGACCAGCCACATGTTCATCACGGGCCCCGACGTGATCAAGACGGTCACGGGAGAGGACGTGACCATGGAGGACCTGGGCGGGGCGCTCAGCCACGCCATGAAGTCGGGTGTGTGCCAGTTCGCCGCCGAGGACGAGGAGTCGTGCCTCGACGACGTGCGCCACCTGCTCTCGTTCATCCCGCAGAACAACCTCGACGGCGCGCCGTACGAGGTGCCGTCCGACGACCCCGCGCGCCGCGAGCCCGAGCTGCACGAGATCGTGCCGGACAACCCCAACAAGCCCTACGACATGAAGCATGTCATCGAGCTGGTGTTCGACGACGGCGAGTTCATGGAGATCGCGCCCCTCTACGCGCAGAACCTGGTGATCGGCTTCGCGCGGCTGAACGGCCACTCGGTGGGCGTGATCGGCAACCAGCCCAAGGCGCTGGCGGGCGTGCTGGACATCGGCGCATCGATCAAGGGCGCGCGGTTCATCCGCTTCTGCGACGCCTTCAACATCCCGATCATCTCGTTCGTCGACGTGCCGGGGTTCCTGCCCGGCACCAGCCAGGAGTACGGCGGCATCATCCTGCACGGCGCCAAGCTGCTCTACGCCTACGCCGAGGCCACGGTGCCGAAGATCACGGTGATCACCCGCAAGGCATACGGCGGGGCGTACGACGTGATGAACAGCAAGCACATCGGCGCCGACTTCAACGCCGCGTGGCCATCGGCCGAGATCGCCGTGATGGGCGCCGACGGCGCGGTGAACATCATCTTCCGATCCGAGCTCAAGCGCGTGGCCGACGAGGGCGGCGACGTCGAGGCCCGCCGCGCCGAGCTCATCGCCGAGTACAAGGATCGCTTCGCCAACCCGTACCTGGCCGCCGAGCGCGGATACGTGGACGACGTGATCCAGCCCGAGGACACCCGCCCGTGGCTGGTGCAGGCGCTCGAGGCGTCGCTCACCAAGCGCGTGGACGGCCCCAAGCGCAAGCACGGGAACATCCCGCTGTGAGCCCCGCGCTCGAGGTATCCCCCGCCCCCACCCCGGACGAGGCCGCGGCCATCGCCGCGGCGGTGCAGGCCGTGCTCAGCGCGGGCGGCGGCGACGTCGATCCCCGCCCGCATGCGTACCGGTCGGCCTGGCGCCAGGCGGCCATTCGCGAGGGCGTGGGGCTGGCCCCCGATGAGATGACAAGTCGCTGATGTTCGGCACGGTGCTGGTGGCAAACCGCGGCGAGATCGCCATCCGCGTCATGCGCACGCTGCGCGAGATGGGAATCCGCTCGGTGGCCGTGTACTCCGAGGCCGACCGCGACGCGCTGTTCGTCCAGTTCGCCGACGAGGCGCACTCGCTGGGGCCCGGTCCCGCCACCGACACCTACCTGAACATCCCGAAGATCCTCGAGGTGGCCGCGGCATCCGGTGCCGAGGCCGTGCACCCCGGCTACGGGTTCCTGGCCGAGAACGCCACGTTCGCGCGGGCGTGCGAGGAGGCCGGCATCACGTTCATCGGCCCGCCGCCCGACGCCATCGACGCCATGGGATCGAAGACCGCCGCCCGCGCCCTCATGGACGCCGCGGGCGTGCCGATCGTGCCGGGCGTCACCGAGGGCGTGGCCGACGTGGCCGAGGCCACGGGAATCGCCGAGCAGATCGGCTACCCCATCGCGGTGAAGGCGGCGGCGGGTGGTGGTGGCAAGGGATTCCGCGTGGCGCTCACGCCCGACGACCTGGAGGGCGCCTTCGAGGGCGCGCGGCGCGAGAGCGAGAAGTTCTTCGCCGACTCCACCGTGTATCTGGAGCGCTACCTGCCCCACCCGCGGCACGTGGAGATCCAGGTGCTGGCCGACGGCCACGGCACCACGCTGTGGCTGGGCGAGCGCGACTGCTCGGTGCAGCGCCGCCACCAGAAGCTGGTGGAGGAGACCCCCAGCCCCATCGTGGGCGACGACCTGCGCCGCCGCATGGGCGAGGCCTCGGTGCGCGCGGCCGAGGCCGTGGGCTACCGGTCGGCCGGCACGCTGGAGTACCTGGTGTCGGGGGAGGAGTTCTTCTTCCTCGAGATGAACACGCGAATCCAGGTGGAGCACACGGTCACCGAGATGGTCACCGGGCTCGACCTCATCCGCGAGCAGGTCCGCATCGCGGCGGGCGAGCCGGTGTCCATCACGCAGGACGAGGTGGCACCGCGCGGCCACGCCTTCGAGTGCCGCATCAACGCCGAGGACGCCCAGAGGCGGTTCCTCCCCACCCCGGGGCCCATCACCGCGTACCGCGAGCCGGCCGGGCCGGGCGTGCGCGTGGACTCGGGCGTGCAGGGCGGATCGGTGATCAGCGACATGTACGACCCCATGGTGGCCAAGCTCATCACCTGGGACGTCGACCGCGAGGCCGCGCGCAAGCGCATGCTGCGGGCGCTCGAGGAGTACGTGGTGGAGGGCGTCACCACGCTCATCCCGTTCCACATCTGGCTGCTGAACGAGCAGGAGTTCATCGACGGCGGGGCCTGCCACGACGCCCTCGAGGTGATGAGCGCCGAGGACACCCCGCTTCCGCCCCGCGACGGCTCGCCGCCGCCTGCGCCCGAGGCACCCGAGGCCGAGCCGGTGGCCGAGCGCACGATGGTGGCCGAGGTGGGCGGGCGCAGGTTCGACGTGCGGCTCTTTATTCCCGAGAAGGACCTGGCCGCCGGGGGAGCGCCCGCGCCGAAGAAGAAGCGCGAGCGCAAGGGCGGCGGACATCACGGGTCGGGCGGCGGCAGCGCCACGGGCGACGTGCACAGCCCCATGCAGGGCACCGTGCTGAGCGTTGCCGTGGAGGCCGGGCAGGAGGTGGCCGTGGGCGACGTGATCTGCATCATCGAGGCCATGAAGATGGAGAACGAGGTGACCGCCCACACGGCCGGGGCCATCACCTCGGTGTCCGTGGAGGCCGGGCAGTCCGTGGCCGCCGACGAGGTCATCGCCGTAATCGGCTGACATGACCCGGGTCGTCATGTGGGCCGGCCGCCTGGGGGCGGGCCGCGCCTCGGCCGGGGCCCTCGTGGAGCCCGGCGACGCCGACCGCGAGACGGTGCGACGCGCGGTGCTCGCATGCGGGGTGGCCCTTGCGGCCGATCGCCTGGCTGCCGCCGACGGAGCCGGGCGCCACGCGGTGATCCGCGCGTTCGGCGCGTCGGCGCCCGAGGACCTGGTCGACCTGACCGGCCGCTGCGAGATCGGCGGGCTGGCGGTGCCCCCGGGCGAGGTGTCCCCTCCCCCGGGCGCGGCGATCGCCGACCTCACGCTGCACCCCGGCGACGATCCCGACGACGCCGAGCCCACCATCTACACCGGGGACATCGACCCGGCAGAAGCCGCCGCGCTCACCGCGGCGGCGCTGGCGCGGGCGCTGCCGCGCGACCCGCTGCACCTGGCGCGCTCAGGCGTGGCGCTTCGCGCGCTGGCCCGCGAGGCCACGGTGTATCCCGAGACCCTGCGCGATATGGCCAGCGGAATCGCGGTGACGGCCCGCGACCCCGAGGACGTGCGGCTGTTCAGCGGCCCGGACGCCACGGCCGACGATGACGACCGCCGCTGGCGCATGCCCGACGGCCGCACCGCCGGCATCGCCCTGGGCGCCGCGATCGTGGTGGGCGCAATCGGGGTGGGCATCGCCGCCGCGCTGGTTGCGGTGCTCGACCCATCCACGGCCAACCGCACCACCGCCCTGGTGGTGGGCGGCATCATCGGCGCGATCGTCGGGTGCGTGGTGGCGCAACGGGTGCTGCGCCGCTAGAAGCCGGGCCTCAGAAGCTGAAGTCCACGTCCACGTCGAGCCGCCACATGTTTCGCTCGTCCTTGCCGAACCGCGGATACATCTTGTCCCGGAGGCCCGCGCCAAGGGGATTGAAGCGCGGACGCGACTCCGACCACACGCGTTCCAGCGTCGCGAGTTCCGGCTCGCTGAATGGATTGGCCTGCTGAGTCCACGGGGCACGAGCACGCTGGATGATGCTGTTGGGGTTGGAGGCCATGCTGCTCGATGTCTTGAACGACACATCGGCGGCAGCGCCCCCGGCACCGCGTCCGGCGCGCAGGAGCCTGTACGCCTTGAAGCCTCCGCCGATGACGCCCACGGCACCGCCGATACCGGCAGCGATGCCGGCCTCCGACCACTTGATATCCAGAGGATTGTCACCGTTCACGGCGTTCTCTGCCACTTGGCCCACCACGTCACCGGCAAACCCGCCCACCGCACCGGCGGCGACGGTGCTGAGGAAGGCGACGGCGGGCCCGGTTGCCGCACCGGCTGTCACGGCACTGACCGCGATGGTCGTCACGACGGCGATGGTCACTCTGAGGGCCGTGCCCCCGTGGTCCTTCCACCACTGCCCGTCGAAGAGGAAGAAGCCACCGCTTGGGTCCTGTGCGTTGATGGGATCGGACGCGGCGTAGTTGTACGCAGTGCTACTCGACGCCGGCAGCGGGTCTGGCTGCAGGAAGATGCCGAGTTGCGCCACGTATTCGCGCTCGCCCATGTGGGTCACCGGGGCAGCGAGAGGGGCGGTCCCCTCCGAGTTGAACAGCAGGTTCGGCGTCGCCGGGTCCAGCGACAGTGCTGCCCCGTTGAGTCGGTTGCCATCCGGGTCATAGAGCGAGGTGGTCGCGGGGGCCGCGCCGTCAGCGCCTTCCCATGCGATCGAGCCCTGGATGTCCGCGTACCGCCAGAGGGTTGGTGCAGCACCGCCCGGCGGCGGCAACTGAACGCTGACCGCGCCCGGAAGAGCCATCGACTGCGAGGTGATCCGGCCCTGGTTGTCGAGCAGCAGGCCGCCGAGCGTGCTGCGTGCGGTGCGCGTGATGCCGTTGGCGGTGATGCTGGTGGCCACCACGACGCCGCTCGGGATGCTGGTGCGCTCTTCCGTGACCGTGCCGTCGCTGATGCGGGACGCCACGCCCTGGGCGTCGTACGCCAGCGACAACGGGCCCGCGGTGGTGGCGCGCCCGAGCGGGTCGTAGGCGAAGCCGCCAGCGAAACGCGGGTCGCTGGTCCCTGTGACCGCACCGGTCGGTGAGTACGCGTAGGTGAATCCGGCGGTCGACGTGTACGGGCTCGTGATGCGGGTGCGCTGGCTGGCGGCGTCAAGCGCGTACGACCACGTGCCGCCGCGAACGCCTGCGGGCACGGCGCCGCCAAGCGCGGCGCTGGTGAGGCGGCCATCCTTGTCGTAGCCGTAGTCCCACGTGGCCGTCGCCGCCCCCGGGCCCGCGATTGCCCTTCGCAGCGTTCGTCCCGCGGGCGACACGGCAGCGGTGTCCGACATCGTCTGGCCGGCAACTTCGATGGTGCGGGTGCTTGCGTTGCCCTGGGCGTCGTAGCCCAGCGATGCCACCGCGCCGTTCGCGTAGGTCACCGACTGCAGGAGGCCCGTCGAGTCCTGGTACGCGGCCGTTGCCAGCACCTGGCCATCGCGGCTTATGGTGCTGGTGGACCCGTCCACGGTGTACGTGGCATTCGTGGTCGTGCGTTCGCCCGCGGCGGTGCGGATGGTGGTGGCTACGGGGTTGTCGAGCTCGTCGTACGACACGCTGGAGTTGGTACCCCACGAATCGGTGGTGCCCACCGCGCGGCCGAGCAGATCGTTGTTGACGACTTCGGGCGCGATGTCCGTGTCCGGGAAGGTCTGGCGCAGCGCCATCGGGTTGCCGTCCGGCGCGTAGCCATACGCGACCCTCGAAACACCTCCGCCGCCCGTGGCCGCACCGGTCACGGTCACGGTGAGCGGCCTGCCCGCGAGGTCATAGGTGGTGCACGTGCGCATGGCACCGGCCGTCCTCTGGCCCACCACCCGCCCAGAGGCGTCGTATGAGTTGACGACCGTGCGTCCGCCGGGCGTGGTCATCGACTTGGGGAGGCCGCCCTGATTGGCCGCCGCACCCGCGCACGACGCAATGGCTGCCTTCTCGCCTGGGGCGTAGTAGGCCATGGCAATGTTCGTGCCCGCCGCCGTCAGGGCCCCGGTAGCCCGGCCGAAACTGCCAGCCGCGGGGTCGTAGGCCTCGTAGGTGCGGGTGTTGGTGAGTCCGGACGCAGACCGCGCCCCCACCATCTGCCGCGGGTTCGAGGCGGAATAGGTGCTGTGGGTCGTGAGATCGGCCAGCGACCCGCCCGCGCGCACCTGGTCGCGCACGGCCGTCGCGGTGGGCTGTGGCAGCTCCGGCCTAAGCGCGGACGAGGGGATCGGCGCGGCCTGACCGCCCTTGGGCATCCACTGCACGCTGACCGCACCCGTTCCCGCATTATCCGAACGCACGTCGATGCGAATAGGGATCTGGCTACCCGGCGCGCGAGCGGCCAGGTCGAGGGACTCAGGGCAGTCCCCATCGCATCGCACGCCGTCGACCCACACCTGCGACGCCCGCAGCACATTCGTGATGCGGCTGATGCCCGACACAGGCACCGTGATCGTGCCCTCCAGGCGAGCCGAGTAGGGGGACCGCGAGGCGTCGGTCCAGGAGTACGCCAGCGATGCCGGAGTGCTTCCGGCGATCCTGGGCCCGACGGAGCCTTTCCAGGGCGTGCCCTCGAACGCCGTGCCCTTCCAGACGGTGGCTTGCAGCCCGGTGATGGCGCGCGCCGGGGTTCCGGGGCCCCCACCCTGAGGAACCTGCGTGTCGTACGTGAACCGCGTGCGCGGAGCGCCGCCGGCCTGCGGGGTCACGCTGGGTCCGAATGAATCGGTGACCTCACCCTGGGCGTTGTAGCGATAGCGGGTGACCAGCCCACCGGGCTCCACCTGTTCGGTCACCACCTGTCGCGCGGAGTCCCACGTGGTGGTCTGCAGGCGCCCGCCGGAGTCCCGACCGCTCTTCACCAGCATCGATCGCGGCGAGGCGACCGACTCAGACAGCGGTCGGTCGCGACCAGGCGACCATACCCTGAATGACCCGGGGGAGGGATACTCAAAAGTGCGCTCACCTCGCGCGGGCACCTCAGGCGATCCGGCGATGATCGCCGCTGGGCGGCGGATCTGCTGCACCCGACCGGCCGCGTCGTAGGCGATGGTGGTGAGCACGTTCGCATCATCGGCGTTCGCAGTCGTGACGCCGGCCGCCGCGATCACTCCCGATGCAACCGCGGCATTTGCCAGCGGGCCACGCAGCGCGGACGGCCGACCTGTGGCGTCGTACCCGATGTCCGTCTGCTGGAGCGCCCCGGGCCCTGCCTCGGCGTCCGTGACGATGCGGGCGATCAGGGGGCCCGCCGGACCATCGGTCGCCCGGTAGAAGACATCGGTGCCGGTGCCATCCCAACCCGTGACCCGGCACAGCATCCCCTTCGGCGCCTTCCGGAGTCCGGGTCCCGCCGGGACGGGGCACGTGCCGGAGCCGCCGTACTTGACCAGGGCCTGGCGTCCCGAGACGGGGTCCGTGAGCGACACCAGCCGGCCCGTGCCGTCATATGCGGTGCGCAGCGTAGGCATGCGCGCCGACCACGTACCTGTGGGCCGCGACTGCGCACCCGCAGCGGTGGCCGGGAAGGTGGTCACCTCGCCCGAGCGGTCCGTCACCTGGAACTCACCGGCGGCGGTCGTGCTGTCCACCGCCTGGGAGAGCGTGGCGTACTGCCCACCCGGCCACGTCTGCCCCTTCCCCCACACGGCCGTCCACGCGCCTGGGGATGACTGCCGGAAGGGCACCACGCCGCCGTCATTCGAGTAGAGGTCGATCCGGTTCGCGCTGACGCGCCGCAGGTTTGACCACGGGGCATCACCCGTTGAGGCCACATGCCACCCAGCAGGTACGCCAATACTCGGAGCGATCGCCTTCGACTCGCTCGGGCGGTAGCTGAGCGTGACCCCCACGGGCCCTGACACGGCCTCCGTGGCCGGCGTCGCCAGGGCGATCAGGACCTCACCGGTGACGCCGGCAATGCTGACCCCGCCGAACTCCACCGTTGGCTGCACGGACGGCCGCTGGAAGTCCACGCGCACTTGGTAGGGCCCGAACGTCGAACCCCCCGCAGTCGCGCCCCACTCATACACGCCGCCCTGCTTCAGGCGGTTCGGAGGTACTCGTGTGCCGTTCGCGTCGACGCGCTGGCTCCAGACCAGCTTTCCGGCCAGGTCCTTGATGGTGAAGGTGACGCCGCTGTCCGGGCCGCCGGGCCAGGCGAGCGACGGGGTGAGCGACGTCGACAGCCCGAGCGTGCCGTCGAGGGTGACTCCCTGCAGCTCGGGCACGAGGGGACCCGTGGCATCGCCCGCCGGCAGAGCCGGGAGCGTGCGAGGGTCGAACCCGGGGTTGCCCTGCACCTGGTGCGGCGCCTTCGGCGCCTCGGTCACATCCTCCCGGCCCGGCTGCGCCGCCACCGCGGCCGCCGCGTCCGCCGTGAACCACCCAAACACGGTGACCGGCACCATGAAGGCCGCCAGGCAGGCCGACGCGGCGGCCCGGTGGCGCCGGCGACGCGGGCGGAAGGACATGGGGGGCGCGTGGCTCATGGCGGGCTCGCTAGCGGGAGATCACGATGTCAGCCACGCCGGGGCGCGACGGGCTGCCATTGACGAAGTTGGTCACGTTGCACTGCGCGGCCTCGCCGCTGGTCTGCGACTGATTGATCCTGCAGGTCGCACCATTTGAGGATTCGCTCCGCTCGGTGACGGTCTTGTCGCCGGGCTGCGGATTGGGCGGGGCGGGGAAGCGGGATGTGATCGTGACGGTCTGGTTCACCCAGGGCTCCTGCGCCGGCGGCGTGGCGGTGCTGACGAGCTTGCCCGTGATGGTGATGGTGCTGCCCTCGCGGGCCCGGTAGCCGGCCCACCACAGGGCATCGGGCGACTGCCCGCTGGTCACCGAGGTGCCGTTGCCGAGCGTGGACGACTGCGCGCTCACGCGTGCCGTGCCGGTGTTCACCGAGCGGATGTCCAGCCGCGAGTCGGGAAGGTCGTTGGCCACGCGGATGGCCACGGGGTAGTTCTGCACGTAGAAGCCGAAGGCCAGGCGGTCGTAGTCCGGGTCGTTGGCGTTCTCGGTGGCGTCGGTGATCTTGCCCTGGTCCATCGCGGCGCACGAGAGCAACGTGCGGGCATTCGACTTGCTGTCGTCGCAGTTGCCGGGCTTGCCGTCGCTCTCGCCCCCGTTGTTGTACATGCGGAAGTATAGGGGCCCGAACGAGACATCGCCGGCCTTCTGCTTCATGTACGCGAACGCGGCGTTTGACGTGAAGTTCTGGTCCCAGTAGGTGATCTCGACGTTCTGGCCGAAGCCCCAGCCGTATTCCGGCTTGTTGCAGTAGCGGTAGTCGTAGCCGTCCTTCTGGCCGCGCTCGAGATTGCCGCACGACGGTCCCCACATCCACTGGCCGTTGCCGTCGGTCCAGGCCCCGCCCACGGCCTGCAGCGGGTCCTCGGAGATCCACTGCGTGGCGCCCGTGCCGAGCGAGGGACCCTGCGCGGCGAACTCACTCACGGCCTGGGCATCAGCGGCGGCGGGCTTCTTCGACCACGTGACCATGTAGTTGTAGAAGTGGCCGCAGATCTCCTCGTCGTCCGGGCTCGTGTTGGTCCAGTCGTCGTTGTAGCCGCCCTCGTCCTTCCCGCGGGTCCGCGATGCCGAGCCCTTGCTGGTGTCGGGGCGGCAGGCGGGCACGGGTGGCGCGGTAGCGAGGGCGTCTTCGATACCCGGGTCGAACATGCCGCTGGCCGAGCCAACGCCCGACGCTTCGCGCGTGGGCGTCGCGGTATCCGTGGTGTCCGAGGTGCTGCCGCAGCCTGCGGCGAGCAGGGCGAGCCCGGCAAGGCCGGCGACGACAGGGGCAAACAGGCGCGTTCTCACGGAAGGGGTCCTCGGGAAGGGGGTGACAGGAGGTCTCGGGTAAATCTAACAACCGCGAGCGGGTGGCGGCCTGCGCGCCGGCAGCGATCGATCACGGCGTCACGCGCCGAAAAGTCGCTGGGCGTCGCGGGTGATCTCGGGCGACAGCAGCACGCGCGCCTCGGCCGAGTCGAACGGCCGCCCCGGCCACTCCACCCGCACCCGCCCCTCCTCCTCGAGCACCCCGAGGGCCGTCATCAACGCGAGCAGGCCCTCGTTGCCATCGAACCCCAGGTCGGCAGCGGCGGTGGGCACCGAGAGCATCACGTCGCCGTCCACGGCCATGCCCTCGTCCAGCCACTGCAGCACCAGCAGCATCTCGAGCCTCTGCGCGGTGGCCCTGTCAGCCGACATGGGCGCGAGGGTAGACGCCCGCCCGGACCATTCACATGGCTAGAGTCCCGCACCGGCCCGCCCCCGACGCGGGCCGTTCACTGACAGCAAAGCAAGGGACGCGGGTGGATCTCTTCGAGTACCAGGGCAAGCAGCTGTTCGCCACGTACGGCCTGGCCGTGCCGTCGGGCGAGGTTGCCGACACGCCCGAGCAGGCGAAGGCCGCCGCCGAGGCAATCGGCGGCACGGTGGTGGTGAAGGCACAGGTTCAGGTGGGCGGCCGCGGCAAGGCCGGCGGCATCAAGCTCGCCACGGACCCCGACGAGGCCTACGCCGAGGCGGGGAGCATCCTCGGCATGGACATCAAGGGCCACGTGGTAAAGCGCCTCTGGATCGAGGCCGCCTCGGACATCAAGAAGGAGTACTACGCCTCGGTCACGTTCGACCGGTCGGCGAAGAAGCCCCTCGTGATGCTCTCGGCCATGGGTGGCATGGACATCGAGGCCGTGGCCGAGGAGCACCCGGAGGCGCTCGCGCGCCTGCACGTGGACCCTCTCATCGGCTTCCAGCCCCACCACGGCCGCTGGCTCATCTACCACGCCAACATCGACGAGCCCGCGCAGAAGGGAGTGCTCGACGCCCTCACCAAGGCATACGAGGCATTCATCGGCCTCGAGGCCACGCTGATCGAGATCAACCCGCTCATCTGGACCGCGGACGACCGCGTGGTGGCCCTCGACGCCAAGGTGTCGATCGACAACAACGCGCTCTACCGCCACCCCGACCTGGAGGCGCTCAAGGAGAGCGTGACCGACGACCCGCAAGAGCGCATGGCGCACGAGCGCGGCGTCACTTACGTGAAGCTCGACGGCGACGTGGGGATCATGGGCAATGGCGCCGGCATCGTGATGAGCAGCCTCGACGTGGTGGCCCTCGCCGGCGGCACGCCGGCCAACTTCCTCGACGCCGGTGGCGGGTCGAACGCAGAGGCCGTGGCCACCGCGCTCGAGGTGCTGCTGAGCGACCCCAAGGTGAAGTCGCTGATGATCAACATCTTCGGCGGCATCACCCGCTGCGACGAGGTGGCCGAAGGCCTCCTCACCGCGCTCGACACGCTGGGGGCCACGCTCCCCATCGTCGTGCGCCTCGATGGGACCGCCGCGGAGGCCGGACGCGCGATCATCGCCGAGCGCGCGCCCGCAAACGTGGTCGTCGAGCCCACGATGATCTCGGCCGCGAAGCGGGCCGTCGAGCTCGCGAAGGAGGCCTCGTGAGCATCCTGGTCGACGAGAGCACCAAGCTGGTGGTGCAGGGCATCACCGGGCGCGAGGGCCAGTTCCACACCTTGCGCAACAAGGCGTACGGCACCAACGTGGTGGCGGGCGTCACGCCGGGCAAGGCCGGGCAGGACGTCGACGGCATCCCGGTGTTCAACACCGTGCGCGACGCCGTGGAAGCCACCGGGGCCAACACCTCGATGGTCTTCGTGCCGCCGAGGTTCGCCACCGACGCCATCTTCGAGTCGCTGGACGCCGGCATTGAGTTGACCATCGCCATCACCGAGGGCATTCCCGCTCACGACATGATGCGGGTGTACACGCACCTAGGGCGCGGCGACCAGCGCCTGCTGGGCCCCAACTGCCCCGGCGCCATCAGCCCGGGCAAGGCGACGGTGGGCATCATGCCCACGGATGTCTTCACGCCGGGCCGGGTGGGAATCATCAGCCGCTCAGGCACGCTCACGTACCAGATCTCCAAGGAGATCGGCGACATGGGCATCGGCCAGAGCACCGTGGTGGGGATCGGCGGCGACCCCATCGTGGGCTCGTCGTTCATCGACGTGCTGACGATGTTCGAGGCCGACCCCGGCACCGACCTCGTGGTGGTGGTGGGCGAGATCGGCGGCGACGAGGAGGAGCGGGCCGGCGAGTTCATCGCCGCCAACATGACGACGCCGGTGGTGGGATACATCGCCGGCTTTCAGGCGCCTCCCGGCAAGCAGATGGGCCACGCCGGCGCCATCATCACCGGGTCGTCCGGCACCGCCCAGGGCAAGAAGGATGCCCTCGAGGCGCTCGGCGTGCGCGTGGGCACCAACCCCACCGAGGTCGCTGAGATCGTGGCCGACACCCTCAGGTAGCACCACCCCGGCGCATCGCCCGGTTGCTCAGGAGGCGATCTCCATGAGCAGCCGGGCGGTGCCCGCGGGATCCTCCAGCATGAGGTCGTGGCCTGTGGCGATCTGGTGCATGCGCCAGCCGTCATCCCGGGCGCGATCCACCGTGGCCGCCAGGCTCGCGAGTGGCGGCGCGGTGTGCTGCACGTAATCGCGCGGCAGGGCGTCCAGCACCGCGCGGTCGTACGCCGCGCGGTCGTCCACGCATCGGGCGGGGAAGTCCGTGAGGCGCGGGCCGACCACGGATCGCAGGTGCTCGGGCACCGACCACTGGTCCATGAAGGCGGGTGAGGCGGGCACCCGCCACCCCTGGCCCTGCCCGGCCACCAGGCGTCGGTAGCGCTCCACCACCTCGGGGGGCTCCACGTCTGCCAGCGACTCCCCGGGGTGCACGAGGAACGCCCCGGCGGCCACCACGCGGCCGACGCGGCCCTCGGCCTGGTGCACCACCGGGCCGGCCAGCACGCCCGCATAGGAGTGCAGCACCAGCACGGCGTCGTGGACATCCTCCATGCGCAGCGTGGCCACGACATCGCGCACGTGGGTGTCCAGGCCCACGTCCGGCGACAGCATGTGCGCCCGGTCGCCCATGCCGGTGAGCGTGGGGGCGTGGGCCTCATGCCCCGCCCGTCGCAGCAGGGCCTCGACGGGCCTCCAGCACCAGCCCCCGTGCATCGCACCATGGATCAGGACGAATGTCGCCATGCAGGCGAGGCTACCGCGCAGGAGCGTGTCTAAACTGCCGCGCCGTGCCTGACACCATCTCCTTCGCCCGCGGGGCCCCGGCTCCCGAGGCGCTCAACAGCGGGCTGATCGCCCGCTGCTCGGCCACCGCGCTCGAGGCCGACCCCACGGTGATCCTCTCGTACGGCACCGGTGGCGGGTACCCGCCGCTGCGTGAGTGGCTGGCGCAGCACCACGGCACCACGGCCGACCGCGTGATTATCACCAACGGATCGCTCGAGGGCTACGTGTTCCTGCTCGAGACCTTCCTCGCGCCCGGCGACCTGATCGGGCTCGAGGCACCCACGTACGACCGCGCGCTGCTGCAGGCGCAGATGCACGGCATGGACATCCTCGAGGTCCCCATGCAGGACGACGGCATGGACGTGCAGGCGCTGGCCGCGGCGTGCGAGGCGGGCCGCGTGCCGAAGATCGTCTATACCATCCCGAACTTCCACAACCCGGCGGGCACCACGATCTCGCTGGCCAAGCGCCAGGCGCTGGTCGCCCTGGCCGAGAGGCACGGGTTCTGGATTCTCGAGGACGACCCCTACGGCCGTCTGAGGTTCGAGGGCGAACCGCTCCCCGCCATCTACGAGCTGGGCGGCCCCGAGCGCGTGATGTTCAGCTCGTCGTTCTCGAAGACCCTCGCGCCGGGCCTTCGCGTGGGATACCTCATCGCCCCGCCCGACTTGGTGAAGACCCTCACCACCCGCGCCAACCAGACCTACATCTCGCCGGCCCACCTCCCCGAGGCCGCGGTGCACCAGGTGTGCGAGCACGGCCTGCTCGACCCCAACATCGCCCGGGTCACCGAGCTCATGCGCGTGCGGCGCGACGCCATGGCCGCCGGCCTGCACCACATGCCCGATGGCACGCGGTGCACCCCGCCCGAGGGCGGGTTCTTCATGTGGCTGGAGCTCCCCGAGGGCATGTCGGCCGACGCCCTGCTGCCCGTGGCGCAGGAGGCCGGGGTGATCTACGTGGCAGGGTCCGCCTGCTTCACCGAGGGCCACCACAACACGCTGCGCCTGGCCTACTCGGGCGTGTCGCCCGAGGAGATCACCGTGGGCATGGAACGCCTGGGCGCGGTGTTCGCCGGCGCCCCGGCCCGCTAGCGCCGGGCCACCGACACCATCATCCGGAAGGGCAGGTCGCGCCGTTCGGCCTGGTTGGTGGTGAGCACGATCGTGGTGCCGGTGCCCGCCACGCCGAACATCACCGTGCCGCTCGCGCCCGAGTGGCCGATGAAGTCGGGGGCCCCGAAGGGCGCCATCACGCGCGGCAACCGGAACAGCATGATGCCGGTGCCGTAGCGCAGGGGACGGAAGATGCGCCGCCACTCCGCGGTGATCTCGCCGATCACCGCCCGGTCGAACAGCTCGCCCGCGAGGAGGGCACGCAGGAACCGCTGGGAGTCGCGCAGCGTGCTGACCACGCCGCCGTCGGCGCCCACCGATGACATCGCCAGCGGGATGGCGGGAAGCATGTCGCCCACCCGGAAGCGCGCCACCTGGTCGTAGCGGCCGCGTGAGGAGGCGTCCATGCACCAGGTGTCGCCGAGCCCCAGCGGATCGCACGCGTGGGCCTGCACCGCGGCGGCGAACGACATGCCCGTGACCCGCTCGATGATGGCGCCGAGCAGCTGGTAGTTGGTGTCCGAGTAGAGGGCGCGCCCCGGCGTGCCCGGCGCGAAGGGCGCGGGCATCTCGCGCGTCCACCCGATGACGTCGTCCAGGCCCCAGGCGAAGTCCTCGGCCAGCACCTGCAGGAAGGTGTTGGTGCCGTCGGGGCGCCGCCCCTCGAAGTAGTCGGGGATGCCCGAGGTGTGGGCGAGCAGCTGGCGCACGGTGACCAGCGGCGTGTGGTCCACGCCGTCCACCACGCACAGGCCCCCCACGCCCGTGCCCGTCAGGTAGTCGGCGAACGGGGCGTCCCAGTCGAGGTCGCCGGACGCCCGCAGGCGGGCGGCGATCGCCGTGACGTACAGCTTGGTGGCAGACGCGATGAAGAACGGCCGGTCGGGGCTGCCGTGCACGATCGCCGGGGCCTCGTCGTCGGTGACCACCGACGCCAGGAACTCCCCGCACCAGCGCGATCCGGCGGCCTTGGCCATGGCCGCGCGGATGCGCTCCGCCCGCGCCGCGTCCATGGGGATCACGCTACCCCATTTCGCGGATGAGCAGGCATTTCGCCCGATCCACCGCACCGGTGCTACGTTGGAAAGGGTGACTCCCCGGTCCCTCATCGCCGGTGGCCTGGCCCTCGTGCTGGCCGCCTCGGTGGCCCAGGCGGCCCCGCTCACGCGCAACGACGCCTTCTCGCTGGCCGTGAAGGGCAAGACGGCCCAGCAGATCGTGGCGCAGGCGTTCCCCGGCAGCCAGATGAAGCAGCTGCCGCAGCGCACCATGCGCATCCTGGTGGCCGACCAGGCGCGCCAGGTGGTGATGCAGGGCAAGACCCCCCTCCGCATGGTGGACGAAGGACGCCGGGGATCGGCCGTGCAGGTGCCCGCCAACCACCGCGTGCTCATCAAGCGGTTCGGCACGGCGGGCTTCGCGGTGACCGACCTCGACGTGCCGGGCAGCAGGTCGCGCAAGATGACCGGCCCGGTGCGCCTGGACAGCGGCACGGCGGAGACGGGCATCCGCATGCTCGACCCCCTCGAGCTGCGCTACCGCGGCAGCCTGCGGGTGATCACCAGCAGCGGCCGCACCATGGCGGTGGTCAACCAGACCAGCACCGAGAACTACGTGAGGGGCGTGCTGCCCGGCGAGATGCCGCCCGACTGGGGCGACCGCGCCCCGCAGGCGCTGGTGGCCGGCGCGGTGGCGGCCCGGTCGCGCGCCCTGCACGCCGAGCAGGCGGTGCAGGGCCGGTTCGACGTGACCTCCGACGACCCGCTGTACCTGGGCATCGACGGCGAGCGCCCCCAGACCAACGCGGCCATCGACCAGAGCAAGGGGTGGGCGCTGGTGCTGGCCCGCCAGCCCATGGAGGCCGAGTTCCCCGTGGTGCCGGGCGACATCACCATCTTCGAGCCCGACCCCGGTGCGCCCAGCCAGGTGGCCCTGGCCAGGAACACCGTGGTGCCGGGGTCGAAGCCCGGGCTCGGCGGCCAGGCCGTGCAACTGGCCATGTCGTTCCAGGGCACCCCCTACCGGTGGGGAGGCTCGAAGCCCGGCGGGTTCGACTGCTCGGGGCTCACCTACTACGTGTTCGGGCAGCTCGGCATGACCCTGCCCCGCGTGGCCGACGACCAGGCACGGGTGGGCGCGTACGTGCCGCGCGCGCAGTTGCAGCCCGGCGACACGGTGTTCTTCGCCGATTCGTCCGGCTACATCGGGCACATGGGGCTGTACATCGGCGGCGGCAAGATGGTGCACGCCCCGCAGACCGGTGACGTGGTGAAGGTCACCGACATCGCGTCGGGCCGGTACTTCGATCGCTTCGCCGGGGGTCGGCGCTACTCCCCGTAGAGGGCCGAATGTCCCGGCGGTATGAACATTCAGGAGCCCCATGCTGCGGTAGCCTTCGCGTAAGCGGGAACCCTCTCAAGCAATCGGAGGTCAGGGAAAGTGCGCGAACACGACGTCGTCGTCGTCGGCGCGGGTCTTGCGGGGATGCGCGCGGCGATCGCCGCGCACGAGGCGGGCGTTGACGTCGCCCTCGTGACCAAGCTGCATCCGGTCCGCAGTCACTCCGGCGCCGCCCAGGGCGGAATCAACGCGGCCCTCGGCAACGAGACCGAGGACAACACCGACAACCACACGTTCGACACGGTGAAGGGCGCCGACTACATCGGCGACCAGGACGCCATCGAGATCCTGTGCGAGCGGGCCCCGCTCGAGGTGTACCAACTGGAGCACTGGGGAGCGGTGTTCAGCCGCCAGGAGGACTCCGGGAAGATCGCCCAGCGCCCCTTCGGCGGCGCCGGGTTCCCGCGCACCTGCTACGCGGCCGACCTGACCGGCCTGGTCATCCTGCACACGCTCTACACCGTGGTCGTGAAGTACAACATCCCGACCTACGAGGAGTGGTTCGTCACCGACCTCGTCACGGACGACGACGGGAATGCCGTGGGCGTGGTGGCCTACGACATGATCCACGGGAAGATCGAGACCATCGGTGCCAAGGCCGTCGTCATGGCCACCGGTGGCGCGGGCCGCGTGTACCGCCCGTCGACGAACGCGCATGCCTCGACCGGCGACGCCATGAGCCTGGCCCTTCGCAAGGGCGTGCCGCTCAAGGACATGGAGTTCATGCAGTTCCACCCCACCACGCTCGCCGCCAACGGCGTGCTCGTGACGGAGGGTGCCCGCGGAGAGGGCGGGTATCTCCTGAACAAGGATGGGGAGCGCTTCATGAGCGAGTATGCCCCCAACAAGCTCGAGCTGGCGTCGCGCGACGTGGTCTCGCGCGCCGAGGCCACGGAGATCCAAGAGGGTCGCGGCATCGACGGCTGCGTGCTGCTCGACCTGCGCCACCTGGGTCGCGACCGCATCATGGAGCGCCTTCCGCAGATCCGCGAGCTGGCCATCGCCTTCGCCGGCACCGACCCCATCGAGGAGCCCATCCCGATTCGGCCCGGCGCGCACTACCACATGGGTGGCGTGCACGTGGACAACTGGGGAGCCGCCCCGCACATGCCGGGGCTGTTCGCCGCCGGCGAGTGCTCCTGCGTGTCGGTGCACGGCGCCAACCGCCTGGGCGGCAACTCGCTGCTCGAGGCCGTGGTGTTCGGAGCCCGCGCGGGCGAGGCCTCGGCCGCGTACGCCCAGGAGGCTCCCACGCCCCACGTGCCCGGCAACGCGGCCGACGAGACGCAGGCCCGCATCGAGGAGCTGCTGCTCCGCGAGAACGGCCCGCGCCAGGGCGAGATCCGCGACGAGCTGGCGGCCGTGATGCAGGAGAAGGTGGGCGTGTTCCGCGAGGACGCCACGCTGCGCGAGGCCAAGGCCAAGGTCGACGAGCTCAAGGCGAGGTTCCAGGGCGTGACGGTGGACGACAAGGGCAAGACCTTCAACACCGATCTCATCCACACGATCGAAACGGGCTACCTGCTCGACCTTGCCGACTGCATGGTGACCGGCGCCATCGCACGCCACGAGAGCCGGGGCGCCCACTCGCGCACCGACTTCCCGGACCGCGATGACGAGAACTGGATGATGCACACGCTGGCGTACCTGGACGACGGCGAGATCCGCCTCGACTACTCGCCCGTGACCATGACCAAGTACGAGCCCCAGGTGAGGTCCTACTGATGGCGAGCACAACGTTCCGCGTGTTCCGGTTCCAGCCGGACTCGGGCGACCTCGAGTCGTACCACCAGGACTTCAGCCTCGACCATGAGGAGAAGACCACGGTTCTGGATGCCCTGCTGCGCATCCAGAACGAGCAGGACGGCACGCTGGCGGTGCGGTACTCGTGCCGCAGCGCCATCTGCGGCTCGTGCGCCTGCAAGGTGAACGGCAAGACCGTGCTCGCCTGCATGACGCAGGTCGAGGAGGCCAAGGCCGAGAGCGGGTCGAGCACCCTGCAGGTGGACCCCATCGGCAACTTCGCGCCCATCAAGGACCTGGTCGTCGACATGACGTCGTTCTGGGAGAAGTTCAAGGCCGTCAAGCCGTACCTCATCCCCGACGGCCCCGCTCCCCAGAAGGAGCGCCTCGTGCCGAAGGCCGCGATGGAGAAGGTGGCCAAGGAGAGCGCCTGCATCCTCTGCGCCGCCTGCTACTCGGAGTGCAACTCGCTGGCCGCCGACCCGGAGTTCGTGGGTCCGGCCGCATTCGCGTGGGGCTACCGGTTTGCCGCCGATGAGCGCGACGCGCAGCGCAAGAACCGCGCCAAGCTCTACTCGGGCCAGCACGGCATCTGGGACTGCACCCGCTGCATGTTCTGCAACGAGCGCTGCCCCAAGGGCGTGGACCCGCGCGACGCCATCGAGAAGCTCGGCGCCATCGCGTTCCAGGAGAAGGTCACCAAGGACAAGGGCGCCCGCCACGCCAAGGCGTTCCTCATCTCCATGAGGACCGGCGGAAAGCTCAATGAGCAGCTCGTGGGTGGCTTGACCGACCCGGTGGGCGGCGCGTTCAACGCCCCGCTCGCTCTGCGCATGCTGCAGAAGGGCAAGCTGCCGGCCTCGCCGCTCACCCACCGGGTGAAGAACCGCGACCAGGTCACGAAGCTCATCAAGAACGTGAAGGAGACCATCTAGTGCCGCGTCAGTTCGCCTACTACCCCGGCTGCGTGGCCGAGTTCAGCTCGAAGGAGCTCAACGCCACCACCAAGGCCCTGGCGCCGCTACTGGACATCGAGCTGCTGCCCATGCCGCAGGCCACGTGCTGCGGCGCCGGCGACATCGCCGAGGCCAAGCCCAACCTGTACCTCACGCTCAACGTGCGCATTCTCTCGGAGGCCGAGGAGATGGGCGCGGACATCCTCACCATCTGCAACGTGTGCACGCTCAACCTGCGTCGTGCGAACAAGATGGTGAGGGAGGACCCGCGCCTGCTGGAGCAGGTGAACGGCGAGCTGGTGAACGCCGGCGCCCGCCCGTACCGGGGCACCATCGACGTGACGCACCTGCTCTGGTACCTCGCCACCGAGGAGGGCCTCTCGCTGCTCGAGCAGCGCGGCCCCAAGGGGCTGGGCGGTCTTCGCGTGGCGCCGTACTACGGCTGCCAGCTGCTCCGGCCGTCGTCGGTGATGGGCTTCGAGGACCCGGACCGCCCGCAGTCGCTGGAGCGCCTCATCACCGCGCTCGGCGGCGAGGTGGCCGACTACGACGGCAAGACCCGCTGCTGCGGCTTCCCGATCATCCTCGCCCGCGAGGAGGTCGCCCTGCGCGAGAGCCACGTGGCGCTTGCCGGTGCCCGCGACGCCGGCGCCCAGGCGATGGTCACGCCGTGCCCGCTGTGCCACCTGGCCATGGATGCCTACCAGCGCAAGACCGAGCAGCTGATGGGCGAGGAGTACGCCATGCCGGTGCTGCACCTGCCGCAGCTCATCGGCCTGGCCTTGGGCCTGCCCACGCAAACCATGGAGTTCAAGCGCCACTTCACGTCGGTGGACGAGGTGCTGCAGACCGTCGGCGCATAGGCCGGGGCGGGTGACCGTCACCGACAGGTGACTGTCACCGGGGTCGCCGGGGTCGAGCACCCGCAGGAGCAAGAACGGCCCGGTCACCCGAGCCGTTCGCGTCTTGCCGTTCGCCTAGATTGGGACCGTGCGTCCCGTTCCTCTCACCCGCGCGTCCGTGCGCGATCTCCCGGCCTGCTGCACCGACTGCGTGTTCTGGCAGACGCTGCGCGGCGGCAGCGATGAGTCGGAACGTGATCGCTGGGCGCATCGCACCGAGCGCGCCTTCGGGCCATGGGGCCGCATGCTGAGCGATGGCGACGCCGTGATCGGCGTGCTGCAGTACGGGCCCGCCGCGGCGTTCCCCCGGGCGCAGGTGCTGCCGGCCGGGCCACCAGGGCGCGACAGCGTGCTGATTACCTGTGCCTACGTGCAGGGGTCCGACCCCGCGGGGTCGATCGAGCGCCTGGTGCTCGAAGCCCTTGCCGACATCAAGGGCCGGGGCATGGCGGCCATCGAGGCCTTCGCCATGCGCTACCCCGACGAGGTGGATGCTGAGGAGCGGGCGGCCCTGGGCCACACGCTGTTCGACCTCGACATGCTCGAGAGGCTTGGATTCCGCGCGGTGCGCCGCCGCGGGCAGGTGAGCCTCATGCGCATGGAGCTCGGCGGGCTCGTGCCCGGCCTGGTCGAGCGGGCCCGGGCCGCCATCGGCGACCTGCGGCCGGCGCCCGGCGGCGCGCCCCTGCCGGCGTGATCCGTCGCGCGGCCGCCCTGGTCGCCGCAATCGTGGCCGTGCTCGCGGTGGCTGCGCCCGCGCTCGCCGACCCGGCGGTGGATGCCCTGCAGCAGGGATCGGCCTACGTGAGCCCCGCGGTCGGCGGCACGGGCACGGCCGACGCCCAAGCGCGCCTGCAGGCCGTGGCCGACGACCTCAATCGCGCGGGACGCCCGGTGCGCATCGCCGTGGTCACCGGCCCGGCCGGCGCGGCGTCGATGCGCGACTACGCCGCCGCCCTGCGCAAGCGCCTGGCATTCGAAGGACTCCTGGTGGCCGTGGCGCCCGACCGACCGACCGGAGTGGCGGGCCCACGGGCGCAGGCAGCCATGACCCGCGACCTGCGGGCCGCGAAGGTGGGCGCCATCACCGACCCGGTCCAGCGCGCCGATGCCGCCGCGCGCGCCGCCGCAGGGCCGCCGCTGGCGCCATCCACCAGCGACTCCACGCGGGCGCTGCTCGGCCTGCTCGGCATCGCGCTCATCGGCGGCGTGTGGGCCGCCGCGTTCGGAATTCGCCGCAACCGGGGCGTGCGCCGCGAGCAACTCGTGGACCGCACGGCACTCGCCCGCGTGCGGCTCGACGCCATCGGCGCGCGCCTCGACGTGCTGGCCGTGCTGCCCGAGCACCACGCCCGCGCCGACGACCGCCTGGATGCCGCCACGCGCGTGGCCCGGCGCGCGCAGGCCGAGCTCGACCAGGCCACCAAACCCGATGAGGTTCCCGCCGCCGAGGCACTGGTGGCCGAAGCCTTCATGCTGCTGCGCGACGCCGAGCGCGAGGCCGGAATCCCCTTCCCCGATGACTACTTCGAGGGCCTCTGCCGCTGCGACCCTGCCCATGGCGAATCGAGCACCGAGGCCCCCATGCGCCCCGACGGCATCACCCGCCCCTCATGCACCGCCTGCCGCGACAAGGCGGCCGGGGGCCACCCCCAGATGCGCCGCATGGTGCCGACCCCCGCAGGCCCCATCCCCTTCGACGAAACCACAGGAGCGCCCTGAGCACAGGCGGCCCCGACAGGGGTGGAACCCGGACGAACCCGCAACAGCAGCCTGTCGTCGCCGACCAGAGGCAGAGGCCGGGCCGCTCTAGGTCAAAGCCACCCATTGGTGACGAGGCTCTCGGCGATCTGCACGGCGTTGCTGGCCGCGCCCTTGCGCAGGTTGTCGGCCACGATCCACATGGCCAGGCCGTTGGGGTGCGAGGCGTCCTTGCGGATGCGCCCGATGAACACCTCATCACGGCCCTCGGCGTCGCGCGCCAGCGGATAGGCGTTGCTCGCGGGCTCGTCCTGCACCACGGCGCCGGGGGCCAGCATGAGGATCTCCCGGGCGGCCTCGGCGGTGATGGGCTCGGTGGTCTCGATGTGCACGGCCTCGGAGTGCGACCTGATCACCGGCACGCGCACGCACGTGGCCGACACCGCCAGGTCGGGCAGGTGCAGCATCTTGCGGGTCTCGCCTGCCACCTTCACCTCCTCGCCCGTGTAGCCGCTCTCGTCGAACACGTCGATGTGCGGCAGCACGTTGAAGGCGATGGGGTGCGGATACACCTGGGGTGCGGGCTCGTCGCCGGCCAGGTTGCCGGCCGTCTGCGCGCGGAGCTCCTCGATGGCCGCCATGCCGGTGCCGCTCACCGACTGGTACGACGACACGATCACCCGCTCGAGACCCACCGCATCGACGATGGGCCCGAGCGCCACCACCAGCGGCGCGGCCACGCAGTTGGGGTTGGCGATGATGCCCTGATGGCCCTCGATGTCGGCCTCGTTGACCTCGGGCACCACCAGCGGCACCGCGGGGTCCATGCGGAACGCCGAGGAGTTGTCGATGACCACCGCGCCGGCCTCCACCGCCGCGGGCGCGAACTCGCGCGCGCGCTGGCCGCCGGCCGAGAACAGCGCGATATGGATGCCCTCGAACGAGCGTTCGGTGAGCTCCTGCACCTCGAAGGGCTTGCCGAGATACTCCACCACGCTGCCGGCGCTGCGCGCCGACGCCAGCGGCCGGAGCTCGGTGACCGGGAAGCCCCGCTCCTCCAGCACGCGCACCATGGTGGAGCCGACGGCGCCGGTGGCGCCGACGACGGCCACGTTAAACACTGCGGCGCTCCGCCTCGCTGGCCAGGTCGAAGGCCTCGTGCAGCGCGCGCACGGCGCGGTCGACCTCGCCGCGGGCGATCACCACGGTGATGCGGATGGTGGAGGTGTCGATCATCTGGATGTTGATGCCCTCGGCCGCGAGCGTGCGGAACATGAGCGCCGCGATGCCGGGGTTCGACCGCATGCCTTCGCCGATGAGCGAGACCTTGCCGATCTGGTCGTCCGAGATGGTCTCGCGGTGCCGCAGGGTGCCGCCCATGCCATCGATCACGTCGAGGGCCTTGCGCAGGTCGGGGAGCGGCACGGTGAACGACAGGTCGGCACGGCCATCCACGCCGACGTTCTGGATGATGGTGTCCACATTGATAAGCGCATCGGCCAGCGCCGTGAACACCCCGGCGGCCACGCCGGGCTGGTCCTCCACGCCGAGCAGGGCCACCTTGGCCTCGTCGCTCCGGTGCGCGATGCCCGACACGAACGCCCTCTCCATCATGGGAGTCTCCTTGGTGATCGAGGTCCCCTCATCGGGGACGAATGATGACCGCACGTGCAGCGGGACGTCGTGCAGGCGCGCGACCTCCACCGACCGCAGCGCGAGCACCTTGGAGCCCGAGGCGGCCATCTCGAGCATCTCCTCGTGGCTGATGAGCGGCAGCTTGGCCGCGCCCGGCTCGATTCGCGGGTCGGCCGTGAACACGCCCGCCACGTCGGTGTAGATCTCGCATACCTCGGCGCCGAGCGCGGCCGCCAGGGCAACGGCCGTGGTGTCGCTGCCGCCGCGTCCGAGGGTGGTGACGTTGCGATCCGTGGACACCCCCTGGAACCCCGCCACCAGCACCACATGTCCCTGCCCCAGCTGATCGAGCAGGCGATCGGGCTTGATCTCGAGGATCTTGGCCCTGGTGTGGGCGGTGTCGGTGAGGATCCCCGCCTGCGAGCCGGTGAATGACGCAGCGTCGTGCCCCAGGTCGTGCAGCGCCATGGCCATGAGCGCGCATGAGACCCTCTCACCGGTGGACAGCAGCATGTCCAGCTCGCGCGGCGCAGGCGACTGCGAGAGCTCATCCGCAAGCGACACGAGGCCATCGGTGGTCTTGCCCATCGCCGAGAGCACGGCCACGACGTCGTCGCCCTGCTCACGCGCGGCGGCGATGCGGCGCGCGACATTCCTGATCTTCTCGGCGTCGGCGACGGATGATCCGCCGAACTTCATGACCCTGATGGCGATGGGGACCTCCTCGAGGCGGGCCAGCGCGCGATTGTAGTCGCCGCGGGCTGCCGTACACTCACCACATGGGACTCGGCGATAGCGTGCGCGAGAAGCGTGGGGATGGCAGGCGCTTCCGCATCATCGGGCTGGGGATGCTCATCGGCCTCGCATGGGGCACGATCATGTGGGCCATCACCGGCGCGCAGGGCGGCGCCACCGTGTGGTTCTACCTGGCCCTCACCATGGCCATGATCGGCGGCGGCGTGGCGGCCATCTTCGGCGCGATGAACGCCCGCAAGAGGGGCGAGCGCATCAGCCCGCGCGTCATGCCCAAGGACTCCGACGAGAAGAGGGCCGAGGCGAAGGCCGCAAAGGCCGAACGTCGCGCGCAGGCAAAGGCAGAGGCCGATGCGCGCAAGCAGTCCGGCTGAAGTATCCTCACCCCGTGACCGTGCTAGGCGGGGAGCTAGCGGTGCCCTGTATCCGCAATCCGCTACAGCGGGGCTGAATCCCCGCCCGAGGGTCCTTCTCGGAGGCACGGGCTCGGATGACGAAGCATTGAAGGCGAGGTCCCATTCGGTGGGCGACCGTGAACCAGGTCAGGTCCGGAAGGAAGCAGCCTTAAGCGGAACCGCCCACGCGCAGTGGGGCTCCCTCGCCGGAGCCGAGTCCCCGAGCACCACCTCCCGGCAGGTATTCGACGGCGGGTGCACGGTCACACCTCATCCCACGTGACAGACCCAGGACAGAGCCTCTACAACCGCTACCGGCCCCGCCGATTCGAGGATCTCGTCGGCCAGGAGCACGTGGCGCGCACCCTGGGCAACGCGCTGGATCGCGGCACGATCGCCCACGGGTTCCTGTTCGCGGGCCCACGCGGCACCGGCAAGACCACCACGGCGCGCATTCTGGCCCGGTGCCTCAACTGCCAGGCGTTCCCGGCCCCCACCGCCACGCCGTGCGGCGAGTGCGACTCGTGCCTGCGCATCGGGCGCGACGACTGGCTGGACGTGGTGGAGGTGGACGCCGCGTCGAGCGCGCGGCGCATTGACGAGATGCGCGAGTGGCTCGAGAGCGTGCGGTATGCCCCGGTGGCCTCGCGCTACCGCGTGACCATCATGGATGAGGCGCACCAGATCGAGAAGGCCGCGGCGAGCTCGCTGCTGAAGACCCTCGAGGAACCGCCGCCCCAGCTGGTGGTGATCCTCTGCACCACGCACCCGTGGGACATCCTCCCCACAATCCGCTCGCGCCTGCAGACCTACACGCTGCGCAAGCCCGGCGTGGCCAACCTCATGACCGTGCTCGAGCGCGTGGCGCAGTCGGAGGGCATCGAGGCCAGCCCCCAGGCGCTCGACCTCGTGGCGCGTGCAGCCGACGGCTCGTACCGCGACGCCCTGGGCCTGCTCGACCAGATCGCCACCTTCGGCGATGGCACCGTGAGCGTGGCCGACGCCCTCGACCTGCTCGGGGTGGTGGGGCGCGAGACGCTCTTCGACCTCGTGGACCTCATGGCGCAGGGGGACGCCGCCGGCGCCTTCGAGGTGCTCGAGGAAGCGCTCGATGGCGGCGCCGACCCCGAGCAACTGATACGCGGGCTCATCACCCAACTGCGCTACGCCTGTCTGCTTCAGCAAGGCGCTCGGGCCCGCGAGGAGTGGGCACTGGCCCCCGAGGAGCTCGACCGCCTGCAAGCGCAGGCCAACCAGCTGAGCCCCACGCAGGTGGTGCGGGCCATCGACCTCATCGGCGATGCCCAGGTGCGCATCCGCCACGGGCAGGCCGACCCGCGTATCCAGCTCGAGCTGGTGGCCGCCAAGCTCTCACGCCCCTACCTCGACGCCGGCATCGAGGGCGTGGCCACCCGCGTGGAGCGCCTTGAGATCGCCGCGCCCTCCGCCCCGCGGCCCGCCGCAGCACCCGCGCCGGAGCCGGAGGGCGCCGGGGCGCACCCGGGGCCGGGCCCCGGGCCGGCCGCCGAGGCACCGCCCGCGCCGCCGCCCCGAGCCCACGAGGCGATGCCCGCCGATCGCGAGCACATCGGGCGCGCCTGGCCACGAATCGTGGGAATCCTCGAGCAACGCTCTCCCCACCTGCATGCGTTCCTGCAGGGGTCCGAGGTGGCCGAGGTGGCCGACCAGGTGGTGATCGTCGCGGTGAGCGGCAGCGTGGGCGTGGCGATGCTGTCGCGACCGGACGAGCGCAACGCGGTGACCGCGGTGATCCGCGACATCTCCGGCCTTGACCTGGCGGTGGAGTTCATGGAGATGCCCCGTGCAGCTGCGGCGGCCCCGGCGGGTGCTGGTGCCACCGGCGGGGATGCGGCCGACGACGGTCCCGTGGACCACGAGAAGATCATCGAGGAGATCCGTGCGGCGTTCGACGCCGAGGTGATCGACACCGACAAGAGGGAGTAGCCAGCCGTGGGGATGAACCAGCAGAAGCTCATGAAGCAGATGCAGAAGATGCAGGAGGACATGGAGCGCGTGCAGGACGAGCTCACGCGCGAGACCGTTTCGGCGTCCGCGGGCGGCGGCGCCGTGACGGCCACCGTCACCGGTGCGCTCGAGGTGGTGAGCATCGAGATCAGCCCCGATGCCGTCGACCCCGAAGACGTCGAGATGCTGCAGGACGTCATCGTGGCCGCCACGAACGAGGCCCTGCGCGCGGCCCAGGAGCTGGCCAACCAGCGCCTGGGCGCGGTGACGGGCGGCCTCTCCGGGCTGGGGCTCCCGGGCCTTTAGGCCCTCGCGCGCCGGATGCCGTCGATCCTCACACCGTCGGTGGACGCCCTGGTGGCCGAGCTCGCGCGCCTTCCGGGCATCGGGCCGCGCAGCGCCCAGAGGCTGGCGTTCCACCTGCTGAAGGCGCCGCCAGAGCGCCCGCAGGCACTGGCCGCGGCCATCATGGCGGTGGTGGAGCGCGTGAGGCCGTGCACCGAGTGCTTCTCGTTCGCCGAGGGCGATCTGTGCCCCGTGTGCGCCGACCCGCGCCGCGACGCCACGGTGATCTGCGTGGTGGAGGAGCCGTCGGCCATCGTGTCGATCGAGCGCACGCATGAGTTCCGCGGCCGGTACCACGTGCTGGGCGGCGCGCTGTCGCCCATCGACGGAGTGGACCCCGAGGACCTGCGCATCGCCGAGCTCGACCAGCGCATCGGGCGCGACGGGGTGACCGAGCTGGTGATCGCCACCAACCCCACCATGGCCGGCGAGGCCACCGCGCTGTTCCTGGCCGATCGCGTGCGCGGCCGCCTGCGCGTCACGCGCCTGGCCAGCGGCCTGCCCGTGGGCGCCGACCTCGAGCACGCCGATGAGCTCACGCTGGGCCGGGCTCTGCTCGGCCGGCGGGATATCTGAGGCGAGGCGCCGCAGATGGCATGAAAGGCGCCACGCCGGTCATAGGCTCCGCAGACATAACGGATCGTGGCAGCCCACCGGACGTTCCACCCGCGGACGGCGTCGTGGCCGACGACGACCGCAACTACGTCAACGCCAACAGCGCGGCGCTCGAGCTGCTCGGCCACGACCTCTCCACGCTGCGCACCATGCGCATCGATGACATCACCATTCCGGAGTACCGGCCGTTCCTTGACGACGTCTGGGCGGAGTTCCTCTCGCGTGGCGGCACCATCGGGCGCTTCTCGGTGCTGCGGTCCGACGGCAGCCCCGTGGACATCGGGTTCAACGCCACTGCGAACGTGGCGTCGGGGCTGCACCTGTCGATTTTCATCAACCCGAGCGTCACCGGCGCCGCCGAGGGCCTGGATGAAGACGAGATCGCAAACAAGAACTTCGAAGAGCCCGTGCGCGTGGTGGCCGACGCCGGGTCGGCACCCGTGCTTGATGCAGATGAGCCCCGGGTGATGAGCCTGCTGGCCCTCGGACTCAACTGGCATGAGGTGGCCGAGAAGGTGGGAACCACCGCGGGCGAGGTGCGCCGGATCATGGGGGCGGCCATGCAGGAGCTCGGAACGCGTACCCGTGCGCACGCCGTGAGCATCGCGATGCGCGTCGGGGAGATCGACCCCGACGCCCTCGCCCCTGAGACCCCCTAGCCGGACCGGCGGGGCCTGGCCGGCATGGCGGGCAACGTCTGCGAGCCCGGCGGCGTTGACGGTGCCGAGCCCCGTGGCCATGTCATATCCCGGTGAGGCCCAGCAGCGCTGGCGGGTGTCGGGCACGTCGTTGTTGCCGAGGGTGACATCCGCGATGGCGTGATCCCACCGCACCCACATCGAAGAGCAGGGGGTTGAGGAACCCCACGCGCCCGGCGCCCGTACGCCGTCCCACCTGCTTCGCCAGGGCCACGGCGCCCGCGATGAACGGCGAGGCGAACGAGGTGCCGGCCACCGAGAACCAGCCTTCCACCACCAGCGGCGGCGGGCATCCGCGCCCGTCGGGCCCCGTGCGAGACGGCTATGTGCGCGCCCTGGCCGCGGATGCCCTGGCGATGCAGCGGCGCGAAGCCGAAGGCCGCCCGGAACTGGTTGGGCACGTAGGCGAGCGACTTCGGCTACTGGGCCTGCTGCGGCGCCGCGTGGGGCACGGGGACGGACGTGCCCTCGGCGCACCCGGACGCCGTTCCGGTGCGCGACGGTTAGCCCCCCGGCGTGGGCGTGTTGGCGATGCCCCGTGGGCGCGGCCGGCGCGTGCTGGTCTCCACGCCGGTGACCAGCGGGCCGAGGTCCGAGGCCGCGCGCTGCAGCTCCTGCGCGCGCTGCGCGGGGACGTCCACGGTGAGGAACCCGCGGGTCACGTCGAGGCGCGGGCGGCCGAACCCTGCCTCGGCCAGGCGCGCGCGCACCGCGCGCACGGCGGCGGGGCGGGCGCCGAACCGGGCGGCCACCTGCGGAATGATCAGGTACTCGCGGTAGCGCGGGCTTCCCGGCGTGGACACCCCGCGCGCGAACGCCTGCAGGGCCGCGGCACCTGCCGCGGCTGCCGCGACGACGCTCGATGGGGTGCGGGACATGGGCCGAGCGTACCCGGGCGAGGAGGGTCCGGGGCCGTGGTTAGCCTCACGGGCAATGGGAATGGCCGAGGACGCGCACGCGGCGTATGCCGACCTCACCAGGGCGCAGCGCCGGCGAGTGCTGGGCCAGGCCACGCTGCGCGTGGCGCTGTCGCTCGCGATCATCATCACGATCTTCGTCATCGTGCCACCCAGTGACCTGGCCACCGCCACGCCGGGCGTGGGACTCACCTCCGGCGTCGTGCTGCTCGGCGCGGTGATCGCCTGGGAGCTCTACCGCACGATGCGCGATCCGTATCCCGAGGTGCGGGCAGCCACCAGCCTGATCGTGCTCGCCACCCTCCTGGTCACCACGTTCGCCCTCACCTACGCGGCGCTGTCGGTATCCAACCCGGCGTCGTTCACCGAGGTACTCGACAAGAGCGACGCCATCTACTTCACGGTCACCACGCTGTCCACCACCGGGTTCGGCGACATCGCCGCCAACTCACCCACCGCCCGGTGGGTGGTGACCGCCCAGATGCTGCTCGACCTCATCGTCGTGGTGGGCTTGGCACGGGTGTTCATCGTGGCGGCCAAGGCGGCCCGGGCGAAGCGCAGCCAGGCGGGGCCCGACTGACCCGCCGCCGGCCGGGGAATGGGCAGTACTGGGATTGAACCAGTGACCTCCCGCGTGTGAGGCGGGCGCTCTCCCGCTGAGCTAACTGCCCGGGGCGCGAGAGGGTACCACCCCCTCGCACCCCGGTCAGCGGAGAGGGAGGGATTTGAACCCTCGAGCCGGGGAATGCCCGACTACGCGATTTCCAGTCGCGCTCCTTAGGCCGCTCGGACACCTCTCCGGGCCGCGGCATCGTATAGGACCGGCGCTGGTACGCTCACGCGCGGAGAGGTGGCAGAGCGGTCGAATGCGGCGGTCTCGAAAACCGTTTCGGGGGTTCTCCTCCGACGGGGGTTCAAATCCCCCCCTCTCCGTCGGGTCGCCGGGAGCGGGCCGCGCGTACACGCGGCCTGCTCCGGGTGCCGCTTTCGGCCCCGGCGGTGGCAGTCACCCCTGCCATAATGGCGGTTCGCTTGCGTAGGGCGCGCCAATGGGCGACCAGCGCCCGACAGGAGGACGTATGGGACTCAGCATCAACCAGACGGTGCCCGACTTCACGGCCGATACGACCGAGGGCGCGATCAGCTTCCACGACTGGATCGGCGACTCCTGGGCGGTGCTCTTCTCGCACCCCAAGGACTTCACGCCGGTGTGCACCACGGAGCTCGGCTACATGGCACGCATCAAGCCCGAGTTCGACAAGCGCGGGGTGAAGATCATCGGCCTCTCGGTGGACCCCCTCGACCGCCACGAGGAGTGGGCGAAGGACATCGAGGAGACCCAGGGCACTGCCCCGAACTACCCCATCATCAGCGACGGCGACTTCGCGGTGTCGAAGGCCTTCGGCATGCTCGAGGCCGAGGTGCAGGGCGACCCGCTGGCGCGCACACCCGCCGACAACCAGACGGTGCGCAACGTGTTCGTCATCGGTCCCGACAAGAAGCTCAAGCTGCTGCTCGTCTACCCGATGACCACCGGGCGCAACTTCGATGAGGTGCTGCGGGTGATCGACTCGCTGCAGCTCACCGCCAAGCACCGCGTGGCCACGCCGGCCCAGTGGGAGCAGGGCGGCAAGGTCATCATCGCCGGCACCGTCAGCAACGACGAGGCCAAGGAGATCTGGCCCGACGGCTGGGAGGAGCCCAAGCCCTACATCAGGATCGTGCCCCAGCCCAGCTGACCGACCCGGCGGGCCTGCCGAGTATCCAGCCCTCCACCATGAGCTGGGTGCCCGGAAGGTGCGCGGCGGGGCCCGCGGGCACAAGCCCCTCGACCACGGCGATGAGTTGCAGGGCGCCCATGGTGGCGTCGAAGGGGTCCTCCCCTGAAGGGAGCGGGCCGAAGCCATCGTCGAGCGCCGCGCGAGCGTCGGGATGGAGGCGCACGGACAGGCCCGATGCGGCGATCCACGCGAGCGCGTCACGGGCTCGTGCGCGCCGGTCGGCCTGGCGGCGCTTGCTCCAACCTGTGCGGGGGAAACCCAGGGGCCACTCGTAGGCGGCGCGCGGGTAGCACTCACAGATGGCCGACCTACCGGGGGAAAACAGGTCAAGCAGGTCGCCATCGAAGGGCCAGAGGCGCACATGGCCGCGCGCGGCGGCCTGCACCACGACCTCACGCCAGGCGGTGATGGCGGCCTTGCCGACCTGCTGGGGGCCCACCAGCCAGAACACCGGGGCGGCCGCGCCCATCACGTCGGGCACCGGACGGTCGCAGGCGCGAAACAGGTCGTCGGCCGACTGCAGGCCGAGCGCGTCCACCAGGTGCTGGCGGCGGCTGCCTCCGGGAGCCCGCGGGTAGAAGGGACGACGTGGGCCGATGTCGGCGGGCGTGGGCGCGGGGTCGAGCAGGTGCGGCCAGGCGTCGTCGGCGATGAGGCCGAGCAGGTCGCGGAACGACCGCACGCCCGCCAGGTGCGCCCACGCGACCGGCACCCCCAGCGGCACGTCGAACCCCGCCAGCACCGCGGCGTCGCCGGGATCGAGGATCGCCTGCATGTGGCGGCGCTCGTCCCACGGCTCAGGGGCCGCGAGCTGCCAGCCATCTCCCCGGTCGTCGGCCCGCACCGCCCACCGGGCCGGTGGTCGCATGCCCCAGTCAGCATGCAGGACGGTGCGCGTCAGTCGAGCGGCGGGAACTCGATGACCTCGCTGAAGTGCACCACGGTCACCTCGTCGTCCTCGGTGATCTCACGCGAGTAGATGTGCGTGAGGAACTGCATGGTGTCCTCGACGAGTCGGAACTCGGGGTTATCGCGCTCGATCTCGCGCTGGGTGAGGTCGCCCACGCGCTTGCAGGTGACCTCGTCGATGATCGCCGTGAAGAGCCGCTGGCGCGGGCCGTGCCGGTGGCCCACCGTCACCCACACCAGCTGGCCGCGCTCGTACTTACGGCGCTTGTCGCCCAGCCGGATGGTGGCGGTCTTGCGCCCCTTGCGGAGCTGGTCGATGAAGAGCGGCGAGTAGAAGTTGAGGGCGAGCATGCGCTACGCGACCGCCGCGATGAGGCGGTCGCGCGTGAGCGGGTCGTGCACGACGGCCTCCACGGCGGTCTCGCCGCGCTCGA
Organism: Actinomycetota bacterium; assembly: GCA_016870155.1. Taxonomy (GTDB): domain Bacteria; phylum Actinomycetota; class Thermoleophilia; order Miltoncostaeales; family Miltoncostaeaceae; genus SYFI01. The sequence goes on from VGCE01000004.1 coordinate 137,663, forward strand.
TGCGCCCCTTGGGCAGGCCCACCACCTCGCTGCCCGGCACCGTGGTGAGCGGCACGAGGATGTGATCCCCGATGCGGACGAGCAGGACACCTCCTGCCGATCGCTCATGCTTCCCCCGTGCCATGGGACGACCATACCCGCGCGCAGGACCGGCACCAAGTAACCGGCGTAACCCCCGAACGACTAGGCCAGGCCGATGTCCGGGCAGAGGTAGACGTCCTGGATGGCGTTGAGCAGGCCCACGCCCTCCTTCATGGGGCGCTGGAAGGCCTTGCGCCCGCTGATGAGCCCGGTGCCACCCGCGCGCTTGTTGACCACCGCGGTGAACACGGCGTCGTGCAGGTCGTTGGATCCCGAGCCCCCGCCCGAGTTGATGAGCGGGATGCGGCCCATGTAGCAGTGCGCCACCTGGTAGCGCGTCATGTCGATGGGGTGGTCGCTCATGAGCTTGGAGTACATGCGCGGGTCGGTCTTGCCGAACTTCAGGGTGTCGAAGCCCGACGCGGCGGTGTCGGGCGCCTTCTGCTTGATGATGTCCGCCTGGATGGTGACGCCGAGGTGGTTGGCCTGGCCGGTGAGGTCGGCGGCCGTGTGGAAGTCCTCCTCGGCGGTCTTGAAGGCCGGGTTGCGCAGGTAGCACCAGAGCACCGTGGCCATGCCGAGCTCGTGGGCGATCTCGAAGGCCTGCGCGACCTCCTGGATCTGCCGCTTGCTCTCGTCCGACCCGAAGTAGATCGTGGCGCCCACGGCCACGCAGCCCATCTCGCGGGCCTGCTCGACCGACGCGAACATGATCTGGTCGTAGGCGTTCGGGTAGCCCAGGAACTCGTTGTGGTTGATCTTGAGGATGAAGGGGATCTTGTGGGCGTACGTGCGCGCCACCGAGCCCAGCACGCCCGAGGTGGTGGCCACGGCGTTGCAGCCGCCCTCGATGGCCAGCTCGACGATGTTGGCCGGGTCGAAGTAGGCCGGGTTCGTGGCGAACGACGCCCCGGCCGAGTGCTCCACGCCCTGGTCCACCGGCAGGATGGACAGGTATCCGGTGCCGCCGAGGCGGCCGTGGCCGAACACCTGCTGCAGCGACCGGAGCACGGGGATGGGCCGGTCGCTGCTGGTGACAACGCGATCGATGAAGTCCGGGCCGGGGGCGCTTATGCGCGATGCCGGGATGGTCTTGCACCGGTGGTCGAGGAGGCCCTTGGCATCCTCGCCGAGGATCTTCTCGATGCGGGTGATGGACGCGTCGCCGGACGCCATGCGGAATCCCCCTGGTGGCTTACCAGGGAGATCCTACCCGCATGGCACCGGGGTTACTTACCCGCCGAAGAGGCGCTTGAGCCAGCCCATGAAGCCGCCGCCCGACGCCTTGCCGCCGGGTACGCTCGACCCGGCCACGCCGGCCTCGGTCGGGGCGCCGTCGGGACCGACCCACTTGTCGAGGGCCTCCCAGCCGGTGGTCGTCCCGGCGGCGGGCGCATCGGCGCCGCCGCCGCCGCCGACCCACTTGTCGAGTTCCTCCCAGCCGGTGGTCTTGCCGCCGGCGGGTGCGTCGGCGCTACCGCCACCTCCACCGTCACCGACCCACTTGTCGAGGTCCTCCCAGCCGGTCTTCTTGGTGCTCATGTCATACCTCTGCGCGGCGTCGCGTTAGGGGATTCGTGTGCCCGGGCGGGCGACAGGCCGTATCATACGTAACTAATCCCGGCCGCGCGCAAATCGCTCCGCCGATTCCGCCGCCTCCACCAGAGCGCGGTACGACGCCAGGCGCTCCGGATCCACCTCGTCCCCCGCCGCGCACCCGGCATCGCCCATGTGCCGGCAATCCAGGAATCGGCATCTGGCGGCGGCATCGGCGATGTCCGGGAAACCCGCGGCGATCTGCGCCGGGCCCATCGGGGGAAGCCAGAAGGAGCGCACGCCGGCGGTATCCACCACGGCGCCGCCTGCCGGCAGGGGGATGAGCCGGGGGTCGGTGGTGGTGTGCCGACCGCTCCCCAGCCGGTCGGACACCTCGCCCACGGCTCGCGGCACCCCGGTGAGGGCACTGGTGAGCGTAGACTTGCCCACGCCCGAGTGGCCGGCCAGGGCCGCGATGCGCCCGTCGATGAGCTCGCGCACCTGCGCCACCAGCGAGGGATCGAGCGCCGACCCGATGAGCACCGCGTGGCCGGCGGCGCGCTGGCGCGCCACCACGGCCGCCACGGCATCGGCATCGTGCGGCAGATCGTGCTTGGTGAGCACCACGGCGAGGTCGAGGCCACCTGCCACGGCCGCCACGGCGTAGCGATCGATGAGGCGCGGCACGAGCGGCGGCTCGGCCACCGCGGCCACCACCACGAGCAGGTCGGCGTTGGCCACCACGGCGCGCACCCGCCCGCCGCTGCCGACGCGCTCGAGCACGGTGCGGCGGGGGAGGATCTCGCGCACGATGCCCTGGGTGCCGGTGTCGTCCACCACCACGTGGTCGCCCGCCACGGGCGGGCCGCCCGGCAGGCGCGGCGCCAGGCGCACCTCCCGCGTGCCGGACGCATCGGTCACCTCGGCAAGGGGACCGGCCACGCGCAGCACGAGGGGAGAGTCGGCGGTCAGAGGTCGAGCAGCTCCTGCGCGGTGAACAGGGCGTGCAGCGGGACGCCGGCCAGCTCGGCCTCCACCGTGGCGCGGCCGTCGTCCTCCTGGCGGTCCACCACGACCAGCGCGGCCACCACCTCGGCACCGGCGGCGCGCGCGCGCTCGAGCGCGGTGAGCATGGATCCCCCGCTGCTGAGCACGTCATCCACGATCGCCACCGGGGTGCCCTCCTCGATGAAGGGGCCCTCGATCAAGTGCTGCAGGCCGTGCTTCTTGGCCTCCTTACGCACGTAGAAGCCGGTCCAGTGGATGCCATCGGCGTAGGCCGCGGCGCTCACGGCGCACACCAGCGGGTCAGCGCCCAGCGTGAGGCCGCCCACCGCGCGGGGGCCGGCGGGGGCCAGCAGCGGGTACGACAGGCAGCCGGAGAGGTGAGCGCCCTCGGGGTCGAGCAGCACCTGCCGCGCGTCGAGGTAGTAGTCCGAGCGCCGGCCCGAGGCCAGCACGACGGACTCGCGGAAGAGGGCGCGCTCGGCGAGGAGGGCCGCCAGGCGCTGGCGTTCGGCGTCGTTGCTCATGCGGCGGACCGTACCAACCACTCGGGGGGCCGACCCGCCTAGTCTTGGGGCGTCAAGCGATCCCGGAAGGTGCATGCAGTGCAGGTCTCTCCCGAGCCCACCCCAAATCCGAACGCCCTGAAGTTCACGCTCGACCGCCCATCCACGGGCGGCGGCACCGAGACCTTCAAGGAGGGCAGCGACCCGGCGGCATCAACGCTGGGCGCGGCTATCTTCGCCGTCGGCGACGTGACCAACGTGTTCGCCACGGCCGACTTCGTGAGCGTCACCAAGGCCGAGGGCGCCGACTGGGCCGACGTAGGCCCCAAGGTGGAGGCCGCGATCATCGCCCATTTCGAGGGGCCCGGCGCATGAACACCGCCAGCGGCGTGTTCTTCACGTGGCTGCTCGGCCTGATCTTCGTGGTCGGCGGCATCGTGTTCCTGGTCTTCCTCGGGGAGAACAAACTGCTGTTCGGCCTCCCCTATCTCGTCATCGGCCTGCTGCTCTGCTACGGCGCATGGCGCCTGGGCAAGTCGGCCGCGCGCAAGGCTGCCGAAGAGGCCGCGGCGATGGGGGACGAGGGGCAGTCCACCCGGAGCGAGGAGTAGGACAACCCCGGTGTCAGGCACTTAACCGTTCTGCAGAACGGTTAAGTGCCTGACACCGGGGTGCCGAACGCGTGGCCTAGGCGATACCCGGCAGCGCCGCCAGGGCCTCGGAGGCGCGGAAGAGCTCGCCCTCGTCCACGTCGAGGTCCTGCATGTCGCCGCTGAGGAAGTCCGCGTAGGCGGCCATGTCGAAGTGGCCATGGCCGCAGAGGTTGAAGAGGATCGTCTTCTCCACGCCCTCCTCCTTGGCGCGCTCGACCTCGGCCACCACCTGGCGGATGGCGTGCGAGGGCTCAGGCGCCGGGATGATGCCCTCGGCGCGGGCGAACCGCACGGCCTCGGTGAAGCACTCGACCTGCGAGAACGACGTGGCCTCCACCAGCCCGGTATGCACCACGTGGCTCACCAGCGGCGCCATGCCGTGGTAGCGCAGGCCGCCCGAGTGGATGCTCGGCGGGATGAACCCATGGCCCAGCGAGTGCATGGGCAGCAGCGGGGTCATCTGCGCGGTGTCGCCGAAGTCGTAGCCGTAGGTGCCACGGGTGAGGGTGGGGCACGAGGCGGGCTCCACGGCGACGATGCGGATGTCGCGGCCGGCGATCTTGTCCTGCAGGAACGGGAAGGAGATGCCGGAGAAGTTCGACCCGCCGCCCACGCAGCCCACCACGACGTCGGGGTAGGCCCCCGCCATCTCGAGCTGCTCCTTGGCCTCCTGGCCCACCACGGTCTGGTGCAGCAGCACGTGGTTGAGCACCGAGCCCAGGGCATAGTTGGTGTCGTCGTTGGTGGCGGCCACCTCCACAGCCTCGCTGATGGCGATGCCCAGGCTTCCCGACGAGTCGGGGTTCTCGGCCAGGATCGCCCGGCCGGCGTTGGTCTGGTCGGAAGGGCTGGCGATGCAGGTGCCGCCCCAGGTCTCCATCATCATCCGGCGGTACGGCTTGGAGTCGTACGACACCCGCACCATGAACACCTCGCACTCCAGCCCGAAGTGCTGGCACGCGAACGACAGCGATGAGCCCCACTGTCCGGCACCGGTCTCGGTGCTGAGCTTCCGCACCCCGGCCTGCTTGTTGTAGAAGGCCTGCGGCACAGAGGTGTTCGGCTTGTGGCTTCCCGCGGGCGAGACGCCCTCGTACTTGTAGAAGATCTTGCAGTTCGTGCCGAGCGCCTGCTCCAGGCCAAGGGCACGGTAGAGCGGCGTGGGGCGCCACATGGCGTAGATCTCGCGCACGGGATCGGGGATGGGGATGTAGCGCTCGGCAGAGACCTCCTGCTCGATGAGCGCCATCGGGAAGATCGCCGCGAGGGCCTCGGGACCGATGGGCTCACCGGTTCCGGGGTTGAGTGGCGGCGGGGGCATCGACGGCAGGTCGGCCGTGATGTTGTACCAGTGGTCCGGGATCCGGTCCTCGGGGAGCATGTAGCGATGCTGGGCCACGGGGAGACTCCTTTGGTTCGGCAGCCCCTGAAGCCTACGCCGTTAGCGGAACCTCATGCGCAACTCGGCCGTACGGGTGGTGGACCCGCTCTTGTCGGTGGCCGTGATGGAGTAGGTGAGCCGGTACTCACCGGGGCTGTCCGAGCGAGCCACGCGAATGGGGCCGGCCGCGAAGTAACGGCCCGGGTCAGCCATCTGCGGGCGCGGACGGATGGACACAAGCTTGTCGCCGTAGGGCGACATGAAGGCGCCTGCGCGGCGCACGCGCACCACCGAGCGACCCCCGATGCGGTAGTCGAGGCGGTAGCCATAGGCCACGCCGCGCTTGAGCGGCTGCGTGGCGGGCTTCTTGCCGCCAGGCTCCATCACGCGGAAGGCCATGATGTTCACGGGCGGAGCGGCCGATGCGGTGCCCGCTCCCACCAGGGATGAGCCGGCGGCCATGCAGGCGACAGCGAGGGATGCCCGGCGGGGCATCCGGCGGGGCCCGCTCATGCGGTATCTCCTGCGGCGAGGGGAAGCAGCAGGCGGAAGGTGCTGCCCTCCCCCGGGGAGCTCTCGACCTCGATGCGCCCGCCCACGGCGTCGGTGAGTCCCTTGACGATCGCGAGGCCCAGGCCAGTGCCGCCGGATCCCCGGTCGCGGGCGCTATCCACCCGATACATGCGGTCGAAGATACGCGGAAGGTGCTCGGCGGGTATGCCCACCCCGGTATCAGAGACCTCGAGCACGGCGTCGGCGTCCGCCCCCGGCTGCGCCCGCGCGGCCGTCACGCGCACGATGCCCCCGGCCGGCGTGGCGCGGATGGCGTTGGTGGCCAGGTTCTGCAGAATCGTCTCCACGTGCGCCCCGTTCGTCTCGGCCACCACCGGGCCCTGCCCGTCGGCGGGACCACGCAGCAGCACGCCCTTCTCCCCCGCCGCCGGCTCGAGGCGGCGAACGACGTCGCGGCAGCACTCCGCCACGTCCACCGGCTCGCGCGCGACCTCCTCGTCGAGGTCGGTCACGGTGAGCGCCTGCAGGTCGCCCACCAGGGCGCACAGGCGCTCGGACTCCTCCTTGATGGTCTCCGCGGCCTCATGGCGATCCTCATCGGTGCGCGCCGCGCCGTCCACCAGCGCCGATGCGAACCCGTCGATCGCCGTGATGGGCGTGCGCAGCTCATGCGCCACGTCGGCGAGGAACTCCCGCTGACGGCGGTCGGTGTCGGCCAGCTGCTTGGTCATGGCGTTGAGCGAGGTGGCCACGCGCGCGAGCTCGGTGTCATCGACCTCCACCCGGGCATCCATGTCGCCGCCCGCCACGCGCTCGGCCTGCCCCGCCAGCGCCGAGGCGTCGCGGCGCAGCCGTCGGCTGGCGAGCCCCGCGAGCCACCACGCCACCGCGCCGATGATCACGATCACGCCGCCCACCACCAGCGGCACCGCCCACTCGCCCCACACCCCGGCGTCGGCCTGGCGCTCGAGCGTCACCTCGATGTCGCCGTCGGTCACCACGGCGCGGGCCTCGAGCACCTTCACCGGGTCGCTCCAGTACACCACCTCGCCGTCGCGCCGCACCACCACGCGCGTGCCGGGCAGGTACCGCTTGGCCGCGGCCACTCCCGTGTAGCCCTGGTCGCGCGCGACCGCTGCGATCTCCGCGCCCTGCTGGCGCAGTTGCTGCGTGATCTCCTGCTGCACGCGGGTGCCCACGAACACGTTGAGCAGCAGTTGCGTGCCCACCACGGCGATCACCAGCGCGGCGCCGATGGCCACCGCGATGCGCCCGCGGTAGGACGCCGGGAGGAACCGCGACCAGCGGCGCTCCCCCTGATCCTCGCTCACGAACCCGAGGTGTCCAGGCGGTAGCCCACACCGCGCACGGCGACGATGGGAAGGTCCTTGCCCAGCTTGCGACGCAGGTTGGCCACGTGCACGTCCACCGTCTTGCCGCCCACGCCCGACTGGTACCCCCACACGCGCTCGAGCAGGCGCTCGCGCGTGAACACCACGTTGGGGTGCGCGGCGAGCTCGGCCAGCAGGTCGAACTCCAGGCGCGTGAGATCCACATCCTCGCCATCGAGCGTGCAGGTGCGGCTGGTGGGGTCGAGTTCCGCGTTGCCCGCGCGCAGCGGGCCCGAGGAGTCGGGCTCGCCCTGCACCCGGCGCAGCACGGCCTTCACGCGCGCCACCAGCTCGCGCGCCGAGAAGGGCTTGCTCACGTAGTCGTCCGCGCCCATCTCGAGGCCGGTCACGCGGCTGGCCTCGTCGTCGCGGGCAGTCAGCATGATCACCGGCACCGCCGGATGGTCGTCGCGGATGCGCCGGCACACCTCGAGCCCGTCGATCTCGGGGAGCATGAGGTCGAGCAGCACCAGGTCGATGCCGCCGTCGCGCATCTTCGACAGCGCCTCGGCGCCATCGGCGGCCTCGGTCACCGTGTAGCCGCCCTCGTCGAGATACATGCGAAGCAGACGACGAATCGCCTTCTCGTCATCGACCACGAGGATGTGTCCGCCGGTCGCCACGCGCCGATGGTACCGCTGGATGCGGGTTGCATCGCCGCGGACGCGCCCCTAGCGTTCCCCGGCCGGGCGAGGTAGCTCAGTTGGTAGAGCACACGACTGAAAATCGTGGTGTCCCCGGTTCAAGTCCGGGTCTCGCCATCTCCGCGCGCCGCGCGCCCAACCGGGCCGCGGCGCGCGTGCTTCGCGGCGTGAGAGCATCCCCGGCGATGGATCTCTCGATCGTCGTGCCCGCCTATGACGAGGAGCGTCGGCTGCAGCCCACGCTTGACGGCTGGGCTGCCTGGATGGATGGGTTCGAGGGCTCCGTGGAGCTGGTGGTGAGCGACGATGGCAGCAGCGACGGCACCGTGGCGCTGGTGGAGCGGGCGGCGGCGCGCGATTCGCGCATCCGGCTGAACCAGCTGCCCCAGAATCAGGGCAAGGGCGGGGCCGTGCGGTCGGGCATGCTGGCCGCCAGGGGCGAGTACCGGTTCTACGTGGACGCCGATATGAACATCGCGCCGTTCCACGTGGAGCCCGCGCTGGCGCTGCTGCGGTCCGGCGTGGCCGACGTGGTCACCGGCAAGCGCAGCCTGTCGGCCTACGCGGAGACCGAGCGCAGCCCGGCGCGGCTCGCGGCGGGGGCCGCCGTGCAGGTGACCCGGCGGCTGCTGGTGCTGCCGGTGATCAGCGACACACAGGCGGGGTTCAAGGGGTTCACGGCCGACTGGGCCCGGCGGGTATTCGAGAAAGCCACGGTCGACTCGTTCGCATTCGACATCGAGGTGCTCTACCTGGCCCGGCGCATGGGCGCGCGCATCGCCGAGATGCCGGTGTCGGTGGAGTTCCGCGACGAGTCGACGTTCGACGTGGGCAAGCACCTGCCGCCGTTCATCGAAGACATCTGGCGCATCCGCATGAACTCCTGGCGGGGGCGGTACTCCTGACGGAGCCGCTACTCCTGACCTGCGCGCTACTCCTGGCGCATGAGGGCGACGATCTCCCCGGCCGTCGCGCGCAGCCGGTCCTCGGCGCTGCCGCCGTTCAGCGCCACCGACAGCAGCCCGCCTGAGTCGATGTAGGCGAGCAGGGCGCCGCGCGGCACGTCGGCGAATGTGCGGCCCAGCGTGGCCTGCGAGCGGCCGCCCTCGGCGCTCGCCACCCAGAGGCGGTTGCCCTCCACCAGCCCGGCGGCCATGAGGTGCTCGGCTGTGGCCCACAGGGCGAGGTTGCCGAAGCGGTCGACGCCTGCCACCAGCGCCTCGAGGGTGCCCGGCATGGCTTCGGCCTCGGGAAGGTGCGGGCGCAGGATGTCGGCCGGGTCGATCTCGGGGCCCAGGGCGTCGAGCGGCACGCCCTCGGCCAGGTGCGCTGCCGCGGGGGCGAAGATGTCGCGCCCATGGAAGGTGGCCGACACCGGCTGGCGCATGTGGTTGGGCGAGGTGATCTCCACTGCGCGCACGGGGCCCAGCCGCTCGGCCGCGAGGCCCAGCAGCCCGTCGTCGGGGCCCACCACCACCTTGCCCCACTCCAGCTCCAGTGCAACGGCCCTCCGGGTGGTGCCCACGCCCGGGTCCACCACGCAGGTGGTCACCGACTCGCGCGGCATCAGGCGCACCAGGCGATCTACGAGGATCGCCCCCCACCGCACGTCGCCCGGCGGCACGTCGTGCGCCAGGTCGATGCGGTCCGACCCCGGCGCGATGGTGGCAGCCACCGCGTGCAGCGCCCCCACGTGCTCGGTCTGCGGGCCGTAGTCGGTGAGGAAGCCCAGCGGTCGGCTCATGCGCGCAGGGCTAGCCCGCCGGAAGGGTCGCCTGGTCGGGGAACTTCGCGAAGGCCGTCATCTTCCACCCGCCGTTGATCCACGCGAACGAGAAGAGCCCCGGCGCATAGCTGGTGGCGGGCAGCGACCATGCGACAGCGCTTACGGTGAGCACCGGCGCCGCGTACTCGGCCTCGAAGACCTTGAGTTGCCGGCCGGGGAAGAACGGGTGGTTTTGCAGGTACTGCGCGCGGTTCAGCGTGGAGCCATCGGAGCGTCGGATGATGAACGCGCCCGAGAGGAACCGGGCCAGCTGCGCGCCCCGGTCGGGCGCCAGGTTGTTCTCGAACCTCTGCACGAGCTGGAAGCCCGTGAGCTCGGGATTCGCGAGTTTCTCGGGAGCCGGGGCCGGGCATTCGTGGGGCCGATCCCTGGTTGTCTGGATGCGCCTGGTTGTCTGGATGTGCCGACGGGGTGTGCACTTCCCCTCGAGGTTTTCATACCCGCACGGGCAAAGTGTCGAGAGTTTCGGGACCAGCCGCTGCGTCTGGCTGGATGAGCCGCCGGCGGCGCCCGCTGAGTTGGACACCTGGGTCAGCGCCGGCACGGCGGTGAACGCCAAGGCTGCAGCGGAGGCGGTGCCGACTAGTAAGGCGCGTCCTGGAAACGACATCTGGGGGCCTTTCGTGAAGAGATGGGCTGACCGATTCTGAACGGGTGGTGATCAAGGGTCCTTCTGGTGGCTTGCGAGGGCGACGACCGCCCGGACGAGGCTGGGGATCGTGCTGGACTCGGCCTCGGTGGTGACGGTCAGGCCGGCGTCGCGCGCGGTGGACGACGTTACCGCGCCGATGGTCACCACGCGGGGGCCGGCTGCCAGGCGGGCGCGCTGGGCATCGTCGAGCACCGCGAGCGTGTTGGTGACGGTGGAGGACGAGGTGAAGGTGATGACGTCGGCGTCGAGCGCCTGCGCGATGACCTCGTCGGAGGGGCGCTCGGCCACGGTCTCGTAGACGACCACGTCGTCCACCTCCGCGCCGCGAGCGCGCAGGGCGTCGGCGATGACCGGGCGCGCATCGAGCGCACGCGCGATGAGCACCCGGCGGCCATCCATCGGGTGGGCCTCGAGGGCCTCGACCATGGCCTCCGCCACGAACCGCGCGGGCACGACATCGGCGCGGATGCCGTGGTTGGCCAGCACGGCCGCGGTGGCCGGGCCCACGGCCGCCACTACCTGCTCGGGGCGCAGGGTGCGGGCATCGAGGCCGCGCGCGGCCATGAGGCCTGCCAGCGCCTCCACTCCGTTGGCGCTCGTGAGCACGATGACGTCGTAGTCGCCGATGGCGTCGAGGGCCGCCTCGGCCTGAGCCGTGCGGCCCGTGGGCTGGATGCGGATGACCGGCATCTCGATCACGTTCGCGCCCAGCGCCTCGAGCGCGCCTGCCAGCTGACTGGCCTGGGCGCGGGCGCGCGTGACCACCACGCTGCGCCCGGCCAGCGGGCCGCGACCCGCGGCGGCGAGCCCGGGCTCGCGCGACACCACATCGCCGAACACGAGGATCGCGGGGTTCCCGAGCCCCTCCTGCTCCACCCGGTCGGCGATGGTGCCGAGGGTGGCGGCGACCGACCGCTGGCGGGGCGTGGTGCCCCATTGGATCGCGGCTGCGGGCTGGTCGGCCGGTCGCCCGGCGGTGATGAGCCGCTCAGCGATGCCGCGCAGCCGCCCCATGCCCATGAGCACGATGAGCGTGTGCGGCAGGCCCGCCAGGCGATCCCAGTCGTTCTGCTCGGCGTCCTTCACCGGGTCCTCATGCCCGGTGACCACCGTGAACGCCGTGGACATCGCCCGGTAGGTGACGGGGATGCCCGCGGCCGATGGCGCGCCGATGGCCGAGGTGACGCCCGGCACCACCAGCACCCGCACCCCGGCCTGAACCAGGGCCTCGGCCTCCTCGGCGCCGCGCCCGAACACGAACGGGTCGCCGCCCTTGAGGCGCGCAACCACCTTGCCCTGCTGCCCCAGGCGCACCAGCAGCGCGGTGATCTCGTCCTGCGTGAGCTTGGCGCGCCCGGGCGCCTTGCCCACGTCGATGAGCTCGGCGTCGGGGCGCACCAGGTGCATCAGCTGCTCGGTGCCCAGGCGGTCGTACAGCACCACGTCGGCGCGCATGAGCGCCTCGCGCCCGCGTACGGTGATGAGGCCGGGGTCGCCCGGGCCGGCGCCGATCAGGTAGACCATCCCCTGGGTCACGGGGCACCCACCTCGGTCGCGGCGCGCGCGCCGAGCGCGACGGCATCGGCCGCGGTGCCCTCGACATCGGCGAACCGTCCGGTTCCCTCCCACCATGCGCGCATGCGCAGGGCGTCGCCATCGGCCACGCAGAGCGCGCCAGCCGCCACGCTGCACCCGCCGCCCAGCCGCGCGAGGAAAGCGCGCTCGGCCAGCAGGCAGGCGTGCGCGGACGGGTCATCGATGCTCATGCAGGCATCGCGCACCGCAGCATCACCTTCGCGACCCTCGATGGCCACGATGCCCTGCCCGGCGGCGGGCAGGCACATGTCAATGGGCAAGGCCACGGCATCGGGGCGATCGATTCCCAGCCGCCTGAGGCCCGCGGCGGCCAGCACCAGGGCATCCACCTCACCGGCGTCGAGCTTGGCCAGTCGGCTGTCCACGTTGCCGCGTACCTCCACCACCTGCAGGTCGGGGCGCACCGCGCGCACCTGGGCGCTGCGCCGCGGGCTGGTGGTGCCCACGCGGGCGCCGTCGGGCAGGGCCTCGATGCCGCCGGGACTTCCCACGAGGACATCGGAGGGATCCACGCGCGGCGGCGTGGCGATGACGGCCAGGCCGGCCGGCAGCTCACCGGGGAGGTCCTTGGCCGAATGCACCGCGATATCGGCGCGGCCGTCGAGCAGGGCCTCCTCCAGCTCCTTGACGAACATGCCCTTCACGTCCATGCCGGGGGCCGACTCGGCGCCGGCAAGGATCCAGCGATCGCCCGAGGTGACCAGCTCGAGCAGCGGGGCGTCATGACCCGACTGCTCCAGCGCGCGCGCCACCGCCTGCGACTGCGCCAAGGCCAGGGCGGACCGGCGCGTGGCCACGGTCACGCGCACGGGCGGGCGTCAGCCCTGGGCGCCGGGCCGGGCCGCGACGCCCGGGACATCGTCGGGCTCGGGGCCGCGCGGGCCGCGCTCGGGCAGGTTGAGGCCGAAGAGCATGCGCAGCGATTCCACGTGCCGTAGGCCTTCGATGGTGGTGGCGGCCTCGCGGGCGCGCACCGTGGGCTCGTGCAGCAGCTTGTTGAGGATCGCCCGGGTGACCTGGTCGATGCGCTCGGCCTCCTCGGCGCTGATCTCGCCGTCGGGGCCGGCCACGCGGGCGATCTCGCCCTGGCGGATGGCCTCGGCCATCTCGCGCAGCGACGTGATGACCGGCGTGACGGCCAGGCCCGAGCGCCAGCCGGCGTAGCGCTCCACCTCTTCGCCCACGATCACCTCGGCGCGCTTGGCGTGCTCCTCGCGCTCGTCTCGGTGCTGGGCCACCACGCGCTCGAGGTCGTCGATGTCGAACAGCACGGCGCCGTGCACGCCCGAGGCGTCGGGGTGCACGTCGCGGGGCACGGCGATGTCGATGAGCACCATGGGTCGTGCGGGGCGGTCCTCCAGGGCGACGGTCACCTGCTCGGCCGAGATCACCGGGTGCGGGGCATCCGTGGAGCACAGCACCACGTCGGCCTTGGCGAGTTCGTCGGGTAGGCAGTCGTAGCCCAGGCCCATGCCGCCCAGCCGCTCGGCGATCTCGCGGGCGGTGCCCACGGTGCGGTTGATCACCACGAGCTCGCCCAGGCCGCGCTCCATGAGCGCGCGCGCGGTCGCCTCGGCCATCTGCCCGCCGCCCACCACCAGGCCGCGTCGTCCGCCCAGATCGGGGATGGCCTCGCGCGCCAGGTCGGCCGCCACGGTGGACACCGACACCGCCCGCACGGCCACGCGGGTCTCGGTGCGCACGCGCTTACCGGTCTCGAGCGCCTGCCGGAACAGGCGGTCGATGAGCACGCCGGTGCACTCCTCCTCGGCACAGCGCTCCCATGCATAGCGCACCTGGCCCTGGATCTCGCTCTCGCCCACCACCATGGAATCGAGGCTGGACGCCACGCGGAACAGGTGGGCCGCCGCGCGGTCGTCCAGATGGGCGTACCGCACGCAATCGAACTCGCTGCGGGTCATGCCGGTGCCGTGCCGCACGAAGGCCTCGCACATGGCGTCCTCGGCTGCGCCAGCGTCGAGCGCGTGCGCGTACACCTCGGTGCGGTTGCAGGTAGACAGCACCACGGCCTCCGCGATGTCGGGGTGGCGCACCAGCTCGCGGGCCATGGTGCGCGCCGTGGTGTCTGTGAGCGCCACCTTCTCGCGCTGCTCCACCGGCGCGGTCTTGTGCGAGATGCCGACGGCGATGAGGTGGGGCATCAGGCGGCCTCCACGGCGGCGGCATCCAGGCCCAGCGCAGCGCGCACGCGGACACGGCAGGCCTCGGGCCCCTCGGCGGCGATGTCGTCCACCACGCCGGAGTCGATCAGGCCCTCCACGGCGGTCCTGCGCGATGCGATATCGGGGTGCGCCGCGATGAGCTCGTCGCGGGTGTCGGCGAGCAGCGCGATGAGCCCGGCCCAGCCCGGGCCGAAGCGCTGCTGCAGGTCTTCCCGGATGCGCCGCGACACCACCGGGCTCGCGCCGCCGGTGGTGATGGCGATTGCCAGGTCGCCCTCGCGCATGAGCGCGGGAATCACGGCCGACGACCCCTCCGGGTCGTCGGCCACATTGGCGAGCGCACCAGCCGCGCGGGCGTCCTCGCGCACGCGGCGGTTGACGTCCTCATCACTGGTGGCGGCCACCACGAGCACGGCGCCATCGAGGTCGCCGGCCTCGTAGCCCCGGGCGCGGTGCTCGGCCACCCGCCCATCGGCCACCATGGCGGCCAGAGCCTCTCCCAGCGCCGGGCTCACCACGCGCACGTGCGCCCCGTGCGCCACCAGCTTGGCCGCGCGCTCGGTGGCCACCTGGCCCCCGCCCACGACCACCACGAGCCGGTCGTGCAGGTCGAGGAAGACCGGGTAGAGGTCGCGGCCCATCAGGCGCGCTCCTCGGTCTTCTCGGGCTCGGCGCCCGACTTCCCGGCCTCGCGCCGGTCGAGCAAGCGGGTAATGGCCTCCACCTGCCGACCCACGCGCGCGGTGCGCGCGGCCAGCATCACCACATAGGCCAGCACGAGCAACCAGATGACGGCGTATGCGGCCACCACGTATTGCGCTCCGCCGCTCATGCGCTCTCCAGCCTCATCGCCAGGCGCCGCAGGGCGCGCTCGGATCGCCTGCCCAGCAGGTCGACCTCCAGCAAGGCGATGAACAGCGCGATCATCGCCACCTGCGACATCACGAACCACCACAGCATCGTGCCCGGCATGTTGGCGCCACTCGACGTGAACACCACCGGGTGCACGAACGACTCGGCTACGCGCACCGAGTAGAACGACAGCGGTACCGACGCGAAGCCGGCGATCGCATAGATGGCCGAGTAGCGCATCTTGCGGTCATCCTCGGCCGACGAGCGAAGCACGAAGTACGCGGCGTAGACGAGCACCACGATGAGATACGTGACAAGGCGCGGGTCGCTCCACACCCACCACGTGCCCCACGACGCCTTGGCCCAGATCGACCCGGTGATCACCACGAGCACCGAGAACAGCAGGCCGATGCGGATGCTGGCCTCGCCCACGTCGTCCCAGCGCTCGCTGCGCGTGCGCAGGTAGAGGATGCCCGCCACGCAGGCGACGGCGAACGCCACGAGCGATGCGATGGCGATGGCCACGTGGAAGTAGAAGATGCGCTGGATGATGCCCTGGTCGGCATCCTCGGGCGCGATGAGGAACACCCCGATGGTGGACGCCACCACGAGGATCGTGGCGATCGTCCCCCAGATCACCGCGGCGCGCTGGCCGGGGATGCGTGCGGGGCCGTCAGTCGTCGAAGACGGCGTCATAGGTCGCGACACAGACAAGGCTGAAGAGTATTGCGTATGCGAGCAAGAACAGGCAGTACCCGCGCCACTCGCTCATGTCATGTGGCCCTCCGGCCACGGCATGGGTTGCGCCGGCGCCCGCGATGACCACCGGAACCAGCGCGGGAAGGAACAGCACGGGGAAGATGAGGTCGCGCGCGCGGGTGAACAACGCAAGGCCTGAGAACAGGGTGCCCGACAGCGCGATGCAGGTATTGGCCAGTACGGCTGCGATGGCGATCCACCCGATGGCGTCCCAGTAGGGACCCTTCACGAAGAAGATGCCCACGAGCGGGATCACCACGACCTCCACCGCGGTCATGTAGAGGAAGATCGCAATCGCCTTGGCGCCGAGCATGACGGTGCGCGGCACGGGCGACACGAGCAGGCCGTCGAGCACCCGCTGCTCGCGCTCGGCCACGTACGAGCGCCCCACGCCGAGCACGGCGGTGAAGGCCAGCGTCACCCACATGAGGCCGCCCACGAAGCGCGTGAGGTCGTCATCGCGCGTGCCGAAACCGAACTGCAGGATCGCCAGCATCACGATGGCGAAGAGCACCATCGCCACGATGGTCTCGCGCGTGCGCAGCTCGAGGCGCAGGTCCTTGCGCACGAGGGCCATCATCTGGCGGCCCCTCACTCCGCAGCCTCCTCGTAGCGCCGGCGCACGGACATGGGGTCGAGCCCGGCCGTGGGCTCATCGAGCACCACGCGCCCGGCGCGCAGCACCACCAGGCGGTCGGCCACGCGCGCCACGCGCTCCACCTCGTGGGTGACGATGATCGCCGCGCGCCCATCGGCCGCGGCCCGGCCGAGCTCGTCGTCGAGCAGGGCGGCACCGCGGGCGTCGAGGCTGGCGTGCGGCTCGTCGAGCAGCAGCAGGCGGGGGCGGTGCAGCAGCATGCGCGCCAGGGCGAGGCGCTGGGCCATCCCGCGGCTGAACGTGCGCACGGTGTCCTCGGCGCGCCCCGGCAGGCCCACGCGGTCGAGCAGCTCGGCGATGCGCGCGTCGCGGTCGGCGATGCCGTAGAGATCTCCGTAGAGCTCCAGGTTCTGGCGGGCGGTGAGGTCGAGGTACACGAGCGGGTCGTGCGCCAGGTAGCCGATGCCGGCCCGGGCGGCGCGCGTGCCGCCGGGGATCTGCTCGCCCAGCACCTCCAGCGACCCCGACTGGGCGCGCAGCAGGGTGGCCAGCAGGCGCAGCAGGGTGCTCTTGCCCGCGCCGTTCGGGCCAGCCAGCGCCACGCGCTCGCCCGGCACCAGGCCGAGGTCCACGCCATCCACGGCGCGGCGCTCCCCGTACGCGTGCACCAGCCCGCGCGCGGTGACCATTGGCTCAGGCGACGGCCACCTCACCGATGACCCCCGCCAGGAATACCAGCGACATCACGCCGTTCGCGGTGCCGAAGGCCGCCTGGATGCGCGCGTCGTCGCCAGGGCGCACGGTGGCGTGCTCCCACAGCAGGATGACCGCGCACGCGGCAACGCCCAGGTAGTACGGCCACGTGACCGACGCGGCGATGCCGGCGAGCACGAGCAGCAGGGTGGCGAGCGCGTGCAGGCCCGCGGCCATGCTCAGGGCGCGCGCCTCGCCAAAGCGCGCCGGGATCGACCGGATGTCGGCCTGGCGGTCGTGATCGACGTCCAGCAGGGCGTAGATGACGTCGAAGCCGGCGATCCATGCGGCCACCGCGGCCCAGAGCAGCACGGGCGCCGGGGCGAACGCGCCGGTGACGGCGATCCAGCCCCCGATGGGCGCGATGCCGATGGACAGCCCGAGCACGAGGTGGCACGCCCACGTGACCCGCTTGGTGTAGGGGTAGATGACGAACAGGGCCACGGGCACGGGCCACAGCCACCAGGTGATCTCGGGCAGTTGGCTCACGGCCCCGAGCATCGCCGCTAGGCTCACGGCCGCGAACACCCACACCTGACCCGTGGTGAGCCGCCCCGACGGCAGATGACGCCCCGCGGTACGCGGGTTGCGGGCATCGAGGTGACGGTCGATGAGGCGGTTCAGCGCCATGGCCAGCGACCGCGCGCCCACCATGGCAAGGAGGACCCACCCGAGGGTCGGCCACGGCGGCATGGCGTTGGTGGCCATGAGCGCTCCCGCGAACGCGAACGGCAGCGCGAATACCGTGTGCTGGAAGCGCACCAGCCCCAGCAGGGCCGGGATGATCGCGAGCCCCGACGCGGGGCGCGCTGCGGGCGAGTGGCTCGTCACCATGCCGATGCTATTCCCGCGAGGGGTCCTCGGCGGGTCCGTATCGCGGCGTGCCCCCGGTGACCGCCGCCCAGAACTGGTCGCCGACGTCGAAGTGCCACCACTCCTCCACATAGGCGGTGAGTCCCTGCGCGGTGAGCGCGTGGAAGAGCAGGCGCCGGTTGGCGCGGGCGGGAAGGTCGATGTCCTCCAAGGCGGCGGCGCCGGCCTCGGGCACGAAGGCGTCGAACCCGGTGCCGAGGTCGAGTTCGGTGCCGTCGACCATCGCGAGCGTGAGGTCCACGGCCCCGCCCGTGAGATGCGGCGGGGGGGCGCGGTGGCCCGGGTCGGGGGGGGTCACGTATGGACGCGCCACCTGCTCGAGCTCCGCGCGGGCCAGGTCGGGGTATTGCGCCGCGAGCTCGTCCACGTACGAATCAAACAGCGCCGACTGGGTCTCGAGGGACCTCCAGCCATCCCATACCAGCAGCACCATGCCGTCCGGCAGCGAGTCGGCCGCGCGCATCAGTCGTGCGCCCAGATCCCCGCGCACCCAGCACCCGGGCAGCGACCCCGGCAGCCCCATCGCGAAGTAGCGGGGGTCCTCCGCGATGCGCGGGCCCAGGTCGGCCACGGGCACGAGGGGCTCGTCAACCGGATCGATGGGGATATCGCGCCACCCCGCCGGCGGCGCCAGGCGTGGAATGGGCACCTGCATGCGCGGGTCGGCGGCGCTCATGCGAGCACCCGCTCCGACCCCCGGACGCGCGCGCCATGAAGGGTCGCGCCGTCCGCGGTCATCAGGGGACCTCGGCGCCTCCGTCGGCGGGCGTGGCCGGGCCCTTGCCGGAGGCAGGCGGGGTGCCCTTCACCGCCGGGGTGATCGCGCGCACGTCGCTATCGGGCTTGATGCCGGCGAACTTGGCCACGTAGGCCGACACGTCCACGGCGTCCTGGCCCGTGACGAGGTTCTGCGGCATGGCCACCGGGTACGAGCCCGGCTTCGGCGGCTGGGGCGAGATGGCGATCCAGCGCTTCACCACGCCGAAGAACTGGGTCTCCTTGAAGCCCTGCTCGCGCGGGTAGCGGAAGGCGTCGTCGAGATTGGGGCCGCTCACGCCCTTGGTGCCGGCGTCGGCCAGCGCGTGGCAGCCGCCGCACTGCTGCACGAACTTGGTCTTCCCGACCTCCACGTCGGCCGTGGAGAGAGCGTTCTCGGCGCCACCGCAGCCGGAGAGCACGAGGGCGCCCCCGGCAAGGGCAAGTGCGACGGACGATGCGAGAAGACGTGAGCGCAACGGTGTCCCTAGATGACGTAGACGAGGAAGAACAGCAGCACCCAGACGATGTCGACGAAGTGCCAGTAGTACGAACCCGCGGTGAGCGGCGTGTTGTACGCGTGCGAGAAGTCGTTCCGGTACGCGCGCCTGAGGCACAGGCTCAGCACGATGAGGCCCACCAGCACGTGCGCGCCGTGGAACCCGGTGAGCGTGTAGAAGGCGCCGCTGAACGCGCGGTCCTGCGGCGTGAAGCCCAGGTGGGCGTACTCATTCAGCTGCACGAGCAGGAAGGTGGCGCCCATGAGGATCGTCACCCATAGCCCGCGGATGAGGCCCTTGTTGTCGCCGGCGGCCAGCCGCTTCTCGCCCCACCAGAGCGTGAACGACGAGCTGATGAGGATGAGCGTGTTCACGCCCGTGAGGAGGACCGGGAGCTCAAACGGCTTGCCGTCCTGCTTCAGCGGCGGCCAGGTCTCGTTGGACACGCCGTACCGGATGAAGAAGTACGCGGTGAACAGCGATGCGAACAGCATCACCTCCGACCCGATGAACAGGAGCATCGCCATGAGCGATGCGTTCATGTGCTGCTTCTGCTCGGGCTGTGGCGAGTGCTGGTCGGCGGGCGCGTGCCCTGCGGTGGTGGCCATCCCCTAGGCCCCTGCCGCCGCGCCGAGGTTCACCGACTCCACCGGGGTGTCACCCGCGGCGGCCTCGGCCGCCTCGCGCAGGCCGGCAGCCTCGCCGTTGATGCCCGCCACGATGATGAGCGACGGCTTAAAGGCGTCGATCGCCAGCGGCAGGGCCACCGATGCGGCGTCGTCCATGACCTCGCCCTCCACCGCCACGCCGGTATTCACCAGCGCGTTGATGGTGGCGGTCATGGCCTCGCCCGCGGCACGCCTGCGCTCGCTGGCGTCGGCGCCCCAGCGCGGATCGGGCAGGTCGAGCGGCGCCACCACGGTGAAGCGGGCGGGCTCGGCGTCGGCGCGGGCGCGAACGGCCGTGGCCAGCGCCTCGGCCCCGACGGCCTCGGTGGCCACCACCATCACCAGCGGCAGCGCCGAGGTGCCGGCGAGGGCGCGGGCGTCGTTGGCGGACACGATCACATGGCTCAGGGCGACGCCGGTGGCCTTGCGTACCTTGTCCACCGAGTCGCGGCGCATCCACTCGCTCTCTGCCAGCGGCAGCGTGGCGATCACCAGCTCATGCGGGCTGATCTCCTCGGCGGCCTCGGTGGCCACGGCCACAACATCGCCCCCGGCCACGCGCCCGGTGGCCGATACGCCCGCCTCGGCGAGGATCGCCAGGGTGGTGGCCAGGCGGCGCTCCGCGATGACACGATCGCCGTCACCCACCGGCACCACGAACTGGAACGACCAGAGGCCGTCGCCGTTGCGGGACCGGATCTCGTTGATGAGCGTCTGCGAGGTGAGTGTTTCGTTCGCCACCACCAGCACGGGGTAGCGGGTGTCCTCCTTCAACTCGCCTCCGAACTGCTCAGGCGCGAACACCACGGCGTGGCGGGCGTCGGGGATCCCGTACTGGTAGGGGCCACCCACCACCTGCGGCACCGCGTCGAAGTTGAACAGCGGCGGCGGCGAGCTGACCATCCACTCGAGGGTCTTGCCGCGCCAGGGGTTCCACGGCGCCTTGGGGCCCGACTTCCACGAGACGATGACGTTGTAGAAGAAGATGATCGTCGCGATGCCGAGCATGTACGAGCCGACGGTCTCGATGGAATTCACCGTCTCGAAGCGCGGGTCGTAGTCGGCCACGCGGCGGGGCATGCCCTGCAGGCCCTGCCAGTGCATCGGGAAGAACGTGACCTGGGTGCCGATGAACGTGAGCCAGAAGTGCCACTGGCCCAGGCGTTCGTTGTACATCTTCCCCGTCATCTTGGGGAACCAGTAATAGAGCCCCGCGAAGATGGAGTAGACGCTGCCGCCGTAGAGCACGTAGTGCAGGTGGGCGGTGACGAAGTAGGTGTCCGACATCTGGATGTCGGCGGGCACGATGCCGAGGAACACTCCTGAGAGTCCGCCCATCAGGAACGTGAAGAGGAAGCCCAGGGCCCACAACATGGGCGTCTTCATATGGATCTTCCCCTGCCAGAGCGTGGCGAGCCACGACCACATCTTCACGCCGGTGGGCACCGCGATGATGATCGTGGTGATCATCATGGGCACGCGCAGCCAGGCCGCCATGCCCGACACGAACATGTGGTGGGCCCACACGCCGAAGCCCAGTACGGCGATGGCCACCATCGAGAATGCCATCGCGCGATAGCCGAAGAGCGGCTTGCGGGCGAACGTAGCGATGACCTCGCTGATGATCCCGAAGCCCGGCAAGAGCATGATGTACACGGCCGGGTGCGAGTAGAACCAGAAGATGTGCTGGTACATGATGACGTCGCCGCCCTGGTCGGGCACGAAGAAATTCGTGCCCATGACGCGGTCGAACAACGTGAGGAACTGCGAGCCGGCGATGAAGGGCGTGGCGAACACGGCGAGCACCGACGTCACGCCGGTGGCCCACGCGAGGATCGGCATGCGCCAGATGGTCATTCCCGGTGCCCGCATTGTGACGATGGTCGCCAGGAAGTTGATAGCCGTCGCGATTGATGACGCCCCTGCGAACTGCACCCCGAGCTCGAAGAGGGTCTGGCCCATCGTGCCCTGGCTGGCCAGCGGCGGGTAGGCTGTCCACGCCGCGCCGAACATGCCGGTGAACATGCTGGCCAGGAACATGAAGCCGGCGACCGGCAGGAACCAGAACGACAGGGCATTCAGGCGCGGAAACGCCATGTCCTTGGCGCCCAGCATGATCGGCAGCACGTAGTTGGCAATGCCGCCGAACACCGGCACGGCGAACACGAAGATCATCAGCGTCGCGTGCATGCTCAAGAAGCCGTTGTAGGTCTCCCCGTCAGCGATCTGCTGGCCGGGCGCGGCGAGCTCGGTGCGGATGAGCAGGGCCATGAGGCCGCCCCAGAGCATGAAGAAGAGCGTCATGCCCAGGTACTGGAGGCCGATGACCTTGTGGTCGGTGTTCACCCGGAAGTACTGCTTCCAGTTGCTCACCCCGTGGAAGGAGTGATCCTCCTCGGAGATGTCCATGCCCTTGGCCCAGCCGAGCCAGTAGTCGAAGCAGCCGATTCCCCAGAGGAACCCCATGGCGCCGGTGAGGCCGGCGACGCCGCCGTAGACCCCGCCGTCATACAGCGGCTCGAAGCCGAAGAGCGCGCGCAGCAGGAACGTCAGGAGGAACGCGAACAGCACGCCGGCCACCGTGCCGAGCGCAGCGCGCGCCCACCAGTACGAGACCGGCCTCGGGTCCTCGTGGTGGGCGTGGCCTCCGGGGCCTCCACCGGGAGCGTGTACGGGAGCTGGTGCGTGAGTAGCCATGTCTGTTTCGCTCTGTCTCGAGTGGGCTTACTTGATGGAGTCGACGAAGGCGACGACGTTCGCGAGGTCGGTGCCGGTGGCCAGGCCTCCCGGCATCGCGCCCTTGCCGTTCTTGATCTGCGTGCGGATCTCGTCGGTGGTCAGCGTGGTGCCGACGATCTTCGGGCCAACTCCCGCCGCCTTGCCCAGTTCGGCGTGGCAGCCGCTGCACTTGGCCTCGAACACGGTCTGGCCGGCGGCCGCGTCACCGGGTGCGCTCTCGAGCTTGGCGCCCGCGGTGGCCGCGGCGGAAGTGCCCTTCGCCGTGGCCGACGACTTCGCGAGCCAAGCGGTGTACTGCTGCTCGGTGACCACCTTGACGCGCGATCGCATGACGCTGTGGCCCACACCGCAGAGCTCGGCGCACACCACCGGGTAGGTGCCCACCTTGTTCGGGGTGATCCAGATGGAGTGGGTGATGCCCGGCACGGCGTCGCCCTTGATGCCGAACGACGGTACCCAGAAATCGTGGATCACGTCGCGGGCGCGCAGGTTGAGCTGCGCCTGGCGGTTCACCGGCAGCACCAGGTCGCCGCTCTCGATTCCGGCGCCCGGGTAGCCGTAGGTCCACATGAACTGCTGGGCGTAGACATCGATCTCCACGCGGTCGGCGGCCACGGCCTCGTTGCGCTCGAGAACGATGTAGCCGTACACGGCCACCACGACGAGGAGAATCGACGGGATGACTGTCCACACGACCTCAAGGGTGGTGTTGCCGTGATGGGGCGGGCCATCCCCCAGGTCGTCGTCCTTCGCGCGCCACTTCCACACTGCGTAGACGAGGACGGAGGTGACGATGACGAAGAAGACCACGCTGCACCAGAAGAGGAACCACAGCAGGGTGAAGGTGCGACCGGCCTCCACGCTGTCGGCCGGCGGCAGCCAGTCGATCAGCAGGGCCTGCCCTGCCGTGATCGCCGCGATGACGATCGCAATGACGGCGAGGGGAAGGAGCGGAGCGTTCTTGTACACAGACCAGGATCTTAGTCGCGGGGGAGAGGCCTACGCAGCGGGAAACAGCGCGCTAAGACCCGTCTTCTGTGGTCCGTGTGTCCCTGATGCGGCCTCCCCGAGGGCCCGAGGCGCTAGGCCACGGCGGGGCGGCGCGCGAGCGGGGTCGCGGCGATGAGCCCGCACACCACGAATAGCAAGCCGCCGATCACCAGGGGCGAGGAGACCCCAACCGCCTGGAACAGCGCGGTGGCCGCGATGGGCGCGATGAGGCGGGCCAGCGCGCCGGCGGAGGCCAGAACACCGAGGATGCCGCCCTGCTCGGCAGCGGGTGCCCGCTGCGACACGATCGCGTTAACGGTGGGGAACACCAGCCCCGACCCGAGGGCCAGGAGGGCCAGCACCGGGAACAGCGCCCAGAGCTGGGTGGTGAAGCCCAGGAGTATCAGTGACGCCGCGGTGATCCACAGGCCCGCGCGCAGCACCGGCCACTCGCCCACGCGATCGGTGATGCGGTGGGCCACGCCGCCTTGCACCACCGCGGCGACGATTCCGATGAACATGAACACCAGGCCGGTCTCGGTGAGGCCGAAGTCGAAGCGGCGGTTGCCGAACAGCGCGAACACCGACTCCATGCCGACGAACCCGAGGCCTCCGATGAAGGAGATCCAGATGAGCGGCCCGTACTCGCGCGACCCAACGGCCTTCGCCAGCGCCGTCCAGCGCGACTGCTGCGCGCCGGCGTGGCTGCCCGGCACGCGCGACTCGGGCAGACGGCGGAGTGCCACGGCGAAGTTGGCCATGGCAAGGGCCGCGGCGAGGATGAACGGCGCGCGCGGGTCGATGGCCGCGAAGAGGCCGCCGATGGCGGGGCCGATGATGAAGCCCAGGCCGAACGCCGCGCCGATCAGCCCCATGCCGCGCACGCGGTCCTCGTCGGTGGTGATGTCGGCCACGTAGGCCTGCGCCGCGGCGTACGACGCTCCCGAGATGCCGTCGAGGATTCGCGCGAGGAACAGCACCCAGAGCGCGGGGGCGAAGCCGAAGAGCAGCCACGCGATGGACGCCCCCACGAGCGAGCCCAGGATCACCGGGCGCCTGCCGTAGCGGTCGGACACCCGCCCCCACACCGGCGCGAAGATGAGCTGCATCAGGGCGTAGACGCCCGTGAGCAGGCCGATCTCGATCACGCTCGCGCCGAACCTCTCGGCGTACAGCGGCACCAGGGGGATCACGATGCCGAAGCCGATCAGATCGATCAGAACGGTCGAGAAGATGATGCCGAGCGGGGTGCCGAAGAACGCCAGTCCGCCCAGACGGTAGCGGCCGCCGCCGGGCATCAGGCCGCCGCGTCCACCGCGACCACCACGAACAGCAGCGCGAGGTAGGCCAGCGAGTAGTGGAAGATCAGTGATGCCCGGGCCCGGTCGGCGCCGCCGCGCCATAGCTTCCAGGCCATCCAGAGGAACGGCGCGCCGAGCACCACCGAGCCGATGAGGTAGACCAGGCCGGCCCCCGCCGCGTAGGGCAGCAGGGTGGTGCCGAACATGACGACGCTCCACAGGAGCACCTGCACCCGCGTGGCCTGCTCGCCGTACACCACAGGCAGCATCGGCACGCCGGCCTCGTCGTAGTCGCGCTCCAGCATGAGGGCCAGCGCCCAGAAGTGCGGGGGCGTCCACACGAACACGATCGCGAACAGCAGCACGGCGCCGAACGAGAGGTTGCCGGTGACCGCCGCCCAGCCCACCAGCGGCGGAATGGCCCCGGCGGCGCCGCCGATCACGATGTTGTGGATCGTGGTGCGCTTGAGCCAGAGCGTGTAGAGCCCCACGTAGAGCAGCACGCCCACGAAGGACAGCCCGGCGGCGAGCCACGTGGTGAGGAAGCCCAGCACCAGCACGCTGGCCACCACCAGGCCGACGCCGTACGCCAGCGCGGCGCCCGGCGAGATGCGCCCCATGACGATCGGGCGGCGGTCGGTGCGGCCCATCACCGCGTCGATGTCGCGGTCGACGTACTGGTTGATGGTATTGGCGCCGCCGGCCGAGAGGTAGCCGCCGAGCACGGTCCAGAGGACGAGCCAGCCGCTGGGCACGCCCTGCTTGGCCGCGAACATGGCGCACACCGTGGTGACCAGCAGCAGGGAGATGATGCGCGGCTTGGTGAGGGTGACGAGGTCGCGCACGATTTCCCGGGGAGCCGCGGCCACGTCTGCGGTGGTGGTGCTCATGGCATCACCCAGGCCGTCCAGGCCACCAGCGCCACCGACATGAGCACCGGCAGCACCAGCCACAGGGTCTCGGTGCCACTGGTGGCACCGCGCGCCAAGGGCGCGCGCATGCCCCACATGCTCCGGATGATCGCCAGGCCGGCGCCCACGATGAGCACCGCAGCGATGATGAGGACGACGAGCCGCACGACGGGCGACATTAGTGCAGCGCCGGGGCCCGACAGGGCCGCATGAGGGTTGACGTTCGGCCCATAAGGCGGCACCGTGGAGGGTAATGCACCCTTGCAGCGACGTCATCGTGCTGGGCGCGGGCCCCGCAGGGCTCGCCGCCGCGCTGCGCGCGGTGCGATCCGGGGCGTCCGTCACCGTGGTGGAGGCCGCCGACGAGGTGGGCGGCCTGTGCCGCACCTTTCAGTCGGATGGCTGCCGCTACGACATGGGCGGGCACATCCCGTTCTTCCGCACCGACGATCGCGTGGCCTGGGCCGAGGACATCCTGGGTGACGACCTCATCTGGGTCGACCGCCCCGTGGCCCGCGTGGTGGACGGCACGGTGCGCCCCGGCCGCTACATCGACCAGCACCCCGGCCTGGTGACCGGCGCCACGGCACCCGACGGCACCGCGGCCGGGGAGTTCGGGGCGACCGTGGGTCCGGGGTTCCGCGACCGCACCATGCGCCGGTACCTCGAAAAGGTGGACGGCTGGCCCCTCGAGGTGATCTCGGCCGACCGCGCCGTGAAGCTGCGCGACGAGCAGCGCGCGCCCGAGGGCTTCTGGTTCCCGCCGGGCGGCATCGGATCGCTTATGCAGTCCATGGAGCAGGCGCTGCGCGACGAGGGCGCCCACGTGCAGCTGTCCACGCCCATGACGGGCCTGCGCCACGCGGCCGGGCGCGTCAGCGCCGTCGAGGTGGGCGGCGCGGCACCCGGGGTGATCCGCGCCGACGCGGTCATCTCTGCCATCAGCCCCGGCCTGGTGGTGCGCGCCGCAACCCCACACGCCCCCGAGGGCCTGCTGCCCCCCATCACCATGCGGGCGGTGGCGCTGGTGTACCTCATCGCCGATCGTGATCCGCTCTCCGACGAGGCGTGGATCCAGGTGGATGACCCGCGCGTGCCGTTTTCGCGCGTCGCGGAGTTCGTCAACTGGGACGCCGGCATGGTGCCGGCCGGGCGCACGGTGCTATGCGCCGAGGTATACGGCACCGGCGCCGACGACGACCCGTGGTGGTCGCTCGACGACGATTCGCTGTCGCGGGCCGTGGCCGATTCACTGGCCGACCCGCTGGGCTGGGTGGATGACCCGTCGCAGTTCCGTGCACTGCGGGTGGTGCGCATGCCGCGCGCCTATCCGCTGGTGGAGGCCTGGCGCATTCGCGAGGCCATGCTTGCCCCCACGTGGCTGGCGTCGCTCGACGGCCTCGAGCTCGCCCGCGGCGGCACGGTGGTCACCGCCATCGAGGCCGGGGAGTCAGCCGCCGACCGCGCGGGTGGCGCGGTGATGGCGGGCGCCGCGTGACCACCACGGCGGGCGCGCTGGCCGACCAACTGCGCCACCTGCTGGGGCCCGATCGGCTGCTCGAGGGCGACCTCGCCCGCAACCTCTACTCGCACGACGGGTCGATCGTGGGGGGTGACTGCGGAATCGTGGCCCTGCCCGAGACCACCGACGAGGTGGCCGCCTGCATGCGCATGGCGCACGAAGCGGGCGTGGACGTGGTGCCGCGCGGGTCGGGCACGGGGCTCACCGGCGGGGCGGTGCCGCTGGAGGGGGGCCTGGTCATCTCGCTCGCGCGCATGCGAGCGATGGGCGAAGTGGATGTGGCCAACTCGTGCATGTGGGTGCAGCCCGGCGTGCTGAACCTGGACGTCAGCACGGCCATCGCGCATCTGGGCCTGCACTACGCGCCCGACCCATCCAGCCAGCAGGCCTGCTCGATCGGCGGCAACGTGGGCACCAACGCCGGCGGCCCCCACTGCCTTGCCTACGGCGTGACCGTGCAGCACGTGCTGGGCGTGGAGATGGTGCGGCCCGACGGCCAGGTGGTGGTGCTCGGCGGCGTGGCGCCCGACCCTCCCGGCTACGACCTGCGCGGCGTGGTGGTGGGCGCCGAGGGCACGGTGGGCGTGGTCACCCGCGTGCTGCTGCGCCTCACCCCGCTGCCCCCCGACGTGCGCACCATGCTGCTTGACTTCCTGAGCGTGTCGGACGCCTCGGCCGTGGTGCAGGCCGTCATCGCCGCCGGGGTGATCCCGGCCGCCCTCGAGATGATGGACCGCAACATGGCGATGGCGGTGGAGGAGTTCGTGCACGCGGGGCTTCCCACCGATGCCGCCGCGCTGCTTCTGGTGGAGGTGGACGGCACGCCCGCCGAGGTGGAGACGGCCACCGCGGTGGTGGAGCACGTGGCGCGCGAGCACGGCGTGCGCACGGTGCGGGTGGCGCAGGATGAAGAGGAGCGCGCGCTGCTGTGGAAGGCGCGCAAGACGGCCTTCGGTGCCGTGGCCCGCGTGAAGCCCTCGTACTACCTGCACGACTGCGTGGTGCCGCGCACCCGCCTGGTCGAGATCATGGAGGCCATCGGCGAGATCACCGAGCGCGAGGGCGTGATGTGCCTCAACGTCTTCCACGCGGGCGACGGCAACCTGCACCCCATCATCGCGCTCGACCGCAGCGACCCCGACGAGACGGCGCGGGCCATGAGCGCCGGCGACCAGATCGTGCGGGCGTGCGTGGCCATGGGCGGCACGCTCAGCGGCGAGCACGGCATCGGCGTGGAGAAACGCGACTACATGCCGCTGGTGTTCGACCACGACGACCTCGAGGCGCAGGCGTGCGTGCGCCGGGCCTTCGACCCCGATGGGCGCATGAACCCCGACAAGGTGCTGCCCACCGGAACCCGCTGCGGCGAGGTGGGCCTGGCCGACACCCAGGTGCCGGAGGGCACGTGGATCTGAGGCCGGCAGATCGCGATGAGCTGGCCGGCATGCTGCGGGCCGCCACGGCCGAGGGGCGCGTGCTGGACATCCGCGGCAGCGGCCTGCACGCCCGCCGCGGGCATCCCTTCACGGCCGACGACGTGC
This sequence comes from Actinomycetota bacterium, assembly GCA_016870155.1. Classification (GTDB taxonomy): domain Bacteria; phylum Actinomycetota; class Thermoleophilia; order Miltoncostaeales; family Miltoncostaeaceae; genus SYFI01. The sequence goes on from VGCE01000004.1 coordinate 166,353, forward strand.
TGCACGCCACGGGGCTCACGCGGGTGGTGGACTACGTGCCCGAGGACATGACCATCACGGTGGAGGGCGGCGTGACCGTGGGCGAGGTGCTGCGCCTGGCCGGCGAGCGCGGGCAGGGCTGGCCGCAGGCGCCGTCGCAGCCCGCGGCCACCGTGGGCGGCGTGCTGGCCGCGGCGGCCGGCGGCCGCAGGCGCCTCAGGTTCGGGCCCATCCGCGACTCGCTGCTCGAGGTGGTGGTGGCCACGGGCGACGGGCGCATCGTGAAGGGCGGGGGTCGTACCGTGAAGTCGGTCACCGGGTACGACCTGCCGCGCCTGCTCACCGGGTCGCTCGGCACCCTCGGGGTGATCGTGCAGGCCACGCTGCGCCTGTGGCCTCTTCCCATGGCCGAGCGGTGGTTCACGACGCGCGGTGACGCGGACGAAATGCTCGACCTGGCCCAGGGGGTGCTGGCCGACCTGCACCGCCCCACCGCCGTGGTGGCCGGCCCGACGTCGCTGCACGTGTGCCTCACCGGCGTGCCCGACGACGTGGTGGCGCCGGCCGGCATGGTGGACGCCTTCGAGCCGGGCGGGCCCGGGGCGGGTACCGTCGGGTCGCCCGCCGGCACGGTGGAGGCGAGCGTGCCCCCGGCGGCGCTGCCGGCGCTCGCACGCCAGCTGGTGGCGGACGGCTTCGACTACGAGGCGTGGATGGGCACGGGCATCTGCCGCGCGAGGGTGTCCGCGCCTGAGGACGTGCAGGCCGTGCGGGGCATGGCGACGGCGCACCATGGCCATGCCCAGGTGATCGACGGCGACGACGCCATGAGAACCGACCCCTTCGGACCCCTGCCCGCGGGCGCCGACATCATGCAGCGCATCCGGGCGTCGTTCGACCCCGCGGGCATCCTCTGCCCCGGGCGCTTCGCGGCCGCCGACCCGGTGCCGGCATGAGCACCGGTTGGACGCCGGGCCTCCCGGCCCCCACGCACGACGACCTCAACACCTGCGTGCAGTGCGGGCTCTGCCTACCGGCGTGCCCCACGTTCCGCATCACCGGCCTCGAGACATCGTCGCCGCGGGGGCGCATCGCCGCCATGCGCGCGGTGCAAGCGGGGCAGGCCACGGTGGAGGGCGACTTCACGCGCTTTACCGACGAGTGCCTGGCCTGCCGCGCGTGCGAGGCCGCGTGCCCGTCGTCGGTTCCGTACGGACGCCTCATCGAGGCCGCGCGCATCCAGACCGAGGCCGCGCGCCCCGCCGCCGATCGCGCCGTGCGCCGCCTGGGCATCGTCGGGGTGATGGGCCACCGGCGCATGGTGCGCCTGATGGGCACGGGGCTCGCCATCACGCAGGCACTGCGCATCGACCGCCTGCTGCCCAAGCGACTGCGCCTGGCCACGCCCCGGGTGACCCTGCGCGGCATGCGCATGCCGCTGCCGGCATCGAGCGGCGAGGGACCCACCGCGATGCTGCTCACCGGATGCGTGATGGACATCGCCTTCCGCCCCGCCCACCAGGCCACCATCGATGCCCTGGTGCGCGCGGGCTACCGGGCGGTGGTCCCCGGGGGCGGCGGATGCTGCGGTGCGCTGGCCACGCACGCGGGCGAACTCGGGTCGGCCCGCGACTTGGCCCGCAAGCGCATCGCCGAGCTGGAGCAGGCCGAGGTGATCGTGGTGGACAGCGCCGGCTGCAGCGCGCACATGCGCACCTACGGCCACCTGCTGGCGGATGACCCGGCATGGGCACCGCGTGCGCAGGCCGTGGCCGCGAAGGTGCGAGACGCCGTGGAGATCGACGCCCCGCCCGGCCGCCCCGTGGACGGCCGCGTGGCCGTGCACGACGCCTGCCACCACCTTCACGCCCAGGGCATCGGGCCCGAGGTGCGCCGCACGCTGCGCGCGGCGGGCGCCACCTGCGTGGACCTCGGCGACGGTGGACGTTGCTGCGGCGCCGCCGGCATCTACAACGTGCTCGAGCCCGGCATCGCTGGTGAGCTGGGAGAGCAGAAGGCGCGCGCGATCATCGCCACCGGCGCCCCGGTGGTTGCCGTGGCCAACCCGGGTTGCGCCATACAGATCCGCAACCACCTGCGGGCAATGGGGTCGCGCGTGCAGGTGCGCCACCCCCTCGAGATCGTGGACTGACCGACCGCACCCGGTACGGTGCGCGGGATGCCCCGCCGCGCACTCGCATCGGCCGCCGACTGGATCGCCCGGCGGTCCGGCATGACATCCCGCGATGAGCGCCGCCTCGTGCGCGCCGCATACGCGGCGATCCTCAACCGCGATCCCACGGGCGATGAGGTGGCCCACTGGGCCGGGCGCCTGCGCGAGGGCATGCCGTGGGCCAGGTTCCTCACGCTGCTTCGCAACTCGCCCGAGGCTGCCGGCGCCGGGGCGTCGGCGCTGTCGCGCCTCGACGGCGTCATCGAGGTATCCCTCCTCGTGGACGATCCCCTGCCGGGCCACCCCCTGCGCTTCAGCGCATCGACCGCCGACACGGTGCTGCTGCCGTCGCTGCTCGACACGGGCGGAGCATGGGAGCCGCACATTACCCGCGCGGTACGCGCCCTCTGCGGCCCCGGTGACCGCGCCGTCGACGCGGGCGCCAACTCCGGGTACTTCACCGTGCTCATGGGGGCGCTCACCGGCGACGGAGGTTGCGTGGTGGCGCTGGAGCCGGCCGATGAGCCACGTCGCTGGTGCGAGCGCAATGCACGGCTCAACGGCCACGACCGCACCACGGTGCTGCCCCTCGCGCTCTGGAGCGAGCCCACCACGCTGCAGGTGCGCGCCGTGCCGTGGGCCACCACGGCCGCACATGTGGTGACCGACCCCCGGGTTCCCCTCGGCGAGGGCGAGGTGGCCACCGACGTGCCCTGCACCAGCCTCGACGCCCTGCAGGCCGACGGCGCGTTCGATGGTGGACGCCTGTCGCTGGTGAAGCTGGTGGTGCAGGGCAGCGAGCCCCAGGCGCTGCGCGGGATGCGCAACGTGGTGACCCGCCACCAGCCGGCGATCATCTGCCATGTGAACGCCGTGTGCCTGCAGGCCCTGGGCCAGGGGCCGGCCGACGTCGCGCGCGAGATCGATGCCCTCGGATACCGGGCCCTCATGCTGCCCAAGGACCACCAGCGCGCATGGGCCGCCGCGCTACCCGCGGCCACCGCTCACCCGCAGCTCGGCCTGCGCGAGGTCACCGACCTCCCGGCGGTCATCGCCGCCTCGCCCGCCGCCGATGACCCCGTCGACATCGTCGCCCTTCCCCGGTGACGGGTCGCCCCGCGTGCCCGCGGAACCCCGGCCGCCGTATGGCTCGAGGGCATCCGCAATGATCTCGTGCATGACGACCCGCGGACTCGCCATCATCGCCGCCGCCTCGCTGGCCCCCGCTGCAGGCGCGATCGGGACCCCCCTCCCGGACCACCTCATCCGCCCCGGCGTGGGTGCGGGGGGGGTGAGACTCGGCATGAGCGAGGGCCAGGTGCTGAAGGTGCTGGGCCAGCCCGCCAAGCGCGTGCCGCGCACGACCGAACTCGGAGCCTTCATCGACCTCTCATGGCCCGGACTCACCGTGAGGCGCTGGGACGGTCCCGGTGGGCGCGTGGTGAACATCGAGGTCACCGACCGGGGAATCCGCATGCGCAACGACATCGGCGTGGGGTCCACGCGCGCGGCCGTGCGCACGGCCTTCCCCAAGGGCAACTGCGACGAGTCGCCGCGGCTGTGCATGATCGGCAAGGCGTTGCCCGGGAACACGGTCACCACCATCCGCTTCGGGCGCACCAGTCGCGTGACCGAGGTCAGCGTGGGGCGCGTCATCGACTAGCGCGGCCCGGTCCGCACCCGATGTGCGTCACGCGCTAGCGTGCGGCGCCATGAGCGATCACGAACCTGACTTCGGCCCGCGCGGCGACTTCAGCACGTCATGCGAGGTGGATGCGCCGCGCGAGCGGGTGTTCGCCGCATACACCGACGCCGCGGCGATCCCGCACTTCTGGGCGCCCGAGGGCGTGGAGATACCGCCCGACTCGGTCGACCTGGAGCCCGTTGCAGGTGGCGCCTTCAACATGGTGATGAAGCTCGATGACGACGAGTACCCCATGACCGGCACGTTCGCCGAGGTGGTGGAGCCCGAGTTCGTATCGTTCCACGAGCCCGGCCTGGACATCCGCTGCGTGATCTCGTTCGACGACATCGGCGACGGCCGCACGCGGGTTACCGTGCTGCAGACCAACGTGCCCGAGCAGCTGCGCGGCGAGAACGCCGAAATGGGGTTCCAGAGCAGCTTCCGCCGCCTGGCCGCTTACCTGGCGGGCGAGCCCGCCTGACCGTCGAGCGCCCGGATCGCCTTGGCGATCTCGGCGCGGTAGAAGCCGGCAAGGGCCTCCGCGCCCGACGGCGTGAGGTGGTCGCGGTCACCCACGAACCAATCGCGGCCCGCGCTGTGGGCGCTCCAGTCGGCCACCTGGAGCCAGTCGTGGCGCGTGGCGGCCGTGCGCACCGCGGCGTTCACGCCCGATGCGAACGGCGCGATGGACTGCAGGCTGAGCCGCACCGCGCGTCTGACCCCGCGGGCCTTGGGCGTGGCCATCATGCGGTCGATGTCGTATGTGGCTCCGGCGTCGTTGTAGCCGACGTGTATCACCACGATGTCGCCGGGCGTGGGCAGCGCGCGGATCACCGAAGGGGCGCTCGGCGGGTTGGGCGGGCACGACGGGGCCACGAGGCGCCTGCATACCTTCAGGTCGAATACCGCCGACCAGGGCCCGGTGGCCTTCGCCCGGCCACCGCTGATGTGGTCGAGGCCCGTGCCCACGGAGTCTGCGATCACCGTGACCTCCGGCACGCGGGCGGGCAGCTGGTCGCGCGTCGCCGTGCGCCCCGCGGGGCACCTGACGACGGGCTCCGCCACGCCCAGCGCGGTGAGGTCGAACTCGGCGCAGAAGCCACCGCTCATCGGCCCGGCCGTGGGCACGGTCACGCGGCGGCAGAAGGCGACCACGCCGTCGCGCGGCACCGGGTGGGTCTCACCCGCGGCGATGCGGCGCAGCCTGCCCGTCACGGGTCGCGGTGGTCGCGCACCCAGGCCACGGCCTTGCGGATCTCGCGTCGGGTGAACGCGGCAAGGCCCCAGCCACCCGCCACGTTGAGGTGCACCTGGTCGGCGCCGAACCACCCCCGTCCGCGGCTGGCGGCACCCCAGTCGGCCACCTGGATTCCCAGGCCCCTCACCCCACCGCGGCGCGCCGCCGCGCGGATGCGCTGGTTGATCTGCCGGGAGCTCGACTGCGTCTCGCGCAGGGTCATCCACACCACGCGCTTCACCCCCCGAGCGCGCAGGGCGCGCATCACCCGCCCGACGTCATAGGTGGCGCCCCAGTCGTTGTAGCCCACGTTGATGACGGCGACGTCACCCAGCGACCCGGGCAGCGACCGCACCGACGACAGCACGCTGGGCGGGCCGGGCGGGCACGGGGCGGCGATCAGGCGCCGGCACACGCGAAGGTCATACCGCACCGAGAGCCCCGTGGCCGCGCCCTCGCGGGTGCCGGGCACCCAGTCGAACGTGGCTCCCACCGAGTCGCCGAAAACGGTGGCCTCCGGCACGTAGGCGACGAGGTCACGGCGCGCCACCGGGGCCCCGCCCATGCACGCCACCGCCACGGCCGGCTGCCCGATGGCGGTGAAGTCGGGCGCCACGCAAAAGCCACCGCTGCGGTCGGTACCCGCCCCGATGCGCGCGCGGGCCCTGAACTGATAGACGCCGCGGGACACCACGACCGGCTTCACCCCGTGCGCCACTGTGCCGAGCCGCCACGCCTCGCGCGACCCGGCCACAGCGCGCCATGCGGTGGGCACCGTTCCGATTGCCGCGCCATCGATGCGGTAGCGCACGGTGACGCTCATGCGCGTACCGCTGCGCGCCACCTCGGCCGACACCAGGCGCGGGTCCTGGGGCACCGCGACGCCGGGGTCGGCGGCGACTGCCGCCGCCCCGCCCGGCGCGCCGCCCGGGGCGCCCACCGGCTGCTGACCCACTGCCACGGCGGCCGTGAGCAGCAGCAGGCAGGCGCCGGGGGCGAGCGCACGCAGGATGGCGGCCTACCTCTGCCTGAGGGCCTGGGCGATCATCGCGACGTACTGCTTCGAGCCGCTGTCGTTGGGGTGCACGCCGTCGGGCTCGAGCCAGGACGAGTTGCCGGCCGCCGCGGAATACCAGTCGACCACGCGCACGTTCTTGAACTTCGCGAGGCCCTTGATGTCGTTGTTGAGCTGCTCCATCCAGTACTGCTGCTGGCCGTCGCGTCGCCTCCTGTGGTCCCTGGTGTAGGTGTTCACCACCACAACGCGCGGTACGCGCTTGACGATCGCCATCATCTCCTTCCACTGCGCGGGCTTCACCGGGCCGTTGGTACCAAGCGCGATCACCGCGGCGCACGCCTTGGGCCCGAGGGCGGCGCGCACGGCCGAGATGCCCTCGCCGAACTGGCGGCTGGTGCGGGTGTCCACCCTGGCGGACGACCCGCCGAGGGCCGCCTGCAGCGCCTTCTTCTGGCCGTAGTTCTCGGCGGCCATCCACAGCACGGAGTCGCCGACGGCCGCGCCGGCGTTCTTGCCGGAGCACGCGGCCTGGGTGGCCGACTGGGAATTGGCACCGGATGCCATGGGCACCACGACCACCATTGCGGCCGCGCCGGCGAGGAGCTGGGTGAGGATGCCATTCGTCATGCCCCTCAAGCGTACCGGGAGACTCAGCCGATGCCGGGCACCGGGGGTACGGAGGGAATGAGCACGACCAGCGAGATGAGCGCGAGCACGGCGACGAAGCCCGTCCACGCAGCGATGGTCTGCGCCGAGTGCTCGCGCCACTTGCCGTCGAGGGTGGAGAACGCGCGGCGCAGCCCGGCGAGGCCGTTGCGGCGGATCGGCTGCTCCACGTAGGTGTACGAGGCGGCCGAGATGCCCACCACGAGGATCACCTGGATCGCCACGAGGGGGGCGCCCGAGATGGGCACGTCCTCGTTGGCGCGCGTGAGCATGAGCACCGGCCAGTGGTAGAGGTACATGCCGTACGAGCGCGCGCCGATCCACACCAGAAGCGGCAGCCCCCAGAACCTCCCCATCAGCGACTGCGGATGCGCCGACACGATTATCAGCGCGATGGCCGGGATGGCCAGCAGGAGGAACCCGCCCTCGTAGAGCGGCGAGTCGAACTCGTTCAGCATGAACATGCACCACAGCACGCCGGCGAGCGCCGCCAGGCCCACCACCTCCATGCCGGCCCGCGCCACCCACGACGCCATCGGCCTGAGGCGGCTGGGCGGCAGCAGCACCGCCCCCACGATGCCCACGAACAGGCACACCGCGCGCGTGTCGGTGCCGTAGTAGATGCGCCACGGAAGCTCGTAGGGGTCGAACAGGTGCCAGGCCCACCACGTGCTGAACGCCGCGCCCGCCGCCGCCAGCACGCCGAGCACCCACACCGGCATCCGGAACACGATGAGCACGATGGCCAGGACGAGCGGCCAGAACAGGTAGAACTGCTCCTCCACGGCGAGCGACCACAGATGCGTGAACGCGTTGGGCCGGCCGAACTGCTCGAAGTACGGCACGTCCGCCACGATGAAGTACCAGTTGGTGACGTAGGCCATCGCCGACAGCGCCGCGCCCTTTAGGCGCGCGACCTCCTCCCAGTGGAGGATGAGCATGGCGATGAAGGTGCCCGCCAGCGCCAGGAACAGCGCCGGCAGCAGGCGCCGAGCGCGGCGCAGCCAGAAGCGCCAGAGGTCGAGCCGCCCGGTGCTGCGCTGCTCGGCCACGAGCAGGGCGGTGATGAGGTAGCCCGAGATCACCAAGAAGAAGTCCACGCCCAGGAACCCGCCGGGCATCCACTCGGCGCCCGCGTGGAAGATGAACACCGTGGCCACCGCGAGCGCGCGCAGGCCATCCACCCCCGGCATGTAGGGCAGGCGCACGCCGCGGCCCCCGCTCTTCTGCTGGTAGGCGGGGTAGGGGTTGGGCTGGCTCACGCGGCGAAGCGAACACGACGCCGCGGACGGCGGGCGGGCGGCGGGGCGTAGGCTCAATCCCACCACGGCAGCCCACCCCACCGGAGGTCACCCCATGGCAGACGACGCCGCTCCCCCCGCGACTCAGGTTCCCGACATTCCCATCCTCGAGGCCCTCGGCAACCGCCGAAGCATCCGCTACTTCGACGACTCGCGCGAGGTGGAGCGCTGGAAGATCGAGACCATGCTGCAGGCGGCCAGGTTCTCGAGCTGCCAGGGAAACATCAACTGCACCGAGGCCATCGTGGTGCGCCGCGACGAGTGCGACCTCTGGGACGAGGTGGAGGAGTGCGTCTCAGGCTTCAACGTGCAGATCATCAACCAGTCATCGCACCTCATCCTCTGGCTCACCAACCTCAACGCCTGGTACGGCCGCGCGGTGGACGGCATCTCGGGGCTGGCGCTGTGCGGCGCGGCCACCCGCTACCACGGGTGGAACTACGAGTTCTCGATGACGCAGACGATCCCGCGGCTCATGAGCTTCCCGACAGAGCGCACCGATACCCTGCTCAGGTTCGAGAGCGGGATGGCCGTGGCCAACGCCATGGCGGCCGGAGTCGGGGTGGGAGTGGGCAGCATCCTCATCGCGTTCGGCCGCAAGCCCGGCGGCATCGAGAAGGCCTTCGGGCTGCCGCCCCACTACCGCTTCACATGGGGGCACGCCGTGGGGTACCCGGCCGAGGACCCCAAGGCCGGCGGCCAGCGCCCCCGCCTGAAGTTCGACGTGATCTACCACGACAACGCGTTCGGGGTGCCCTATGAATGCCAGCCCTCCACCGCCGAGGTGCTGCGCGAGAAGGGGCTCATCCAGGAGCAGGCGCCGTTGCCGGGCCGCTTCGAGGAGATCGTCCAGCTGGCCGAGCGCCACGGGCGCGACCCGGGCACGCTGTCGTTCCCGGCCGCGGAGATCCGCCGCCTCATGGCCGACGAGGACTGGGACTTCGGCCCGAACATCCGCGCGCGCGCCGAGCACGTGCTGGCCACCGAGGACCTGCCGGAGTACCCGCAGGAGATGAAGGACACCTTCGCGCGCCTCATGACCGAGCACGGCATCGACGCCTCGAAGTTCCTGCCGAAGGACTGACCGGAGGACTGACCAGCGCCCTCGCGAAGTCGGGTTCGTACCGTTCCGCACGCAGTCTTACGGCGTAAGAAAAGTGCGCTGGGTGCGATGAAAAATCGCAATTCGCGCCGCCCGGGGCCGGACGGTTGTGCGGCACAGGCCGCGGCCGCGCCCTATCCTTCGCCACATCCGGCACGAACTCCGTCCCCCGGGGTTCGGGAGCAACCCAAGGAGCGAGCACGATGACCACCGAAGCCGACCCCCTCGGGATCGTCTCCGGAGCGCCGCTGGGCTTCATCGACGCCCTTACATATCCGTACTTCCAGTCGATCTTCGACCGCAAGTCGCGCCGCGTGGCCCTCGGCATGACCGTCGAGTCGGACGTCATCGAGTACTCCTCGCCCTACGAGCCCGTGCCGCTGTCCGAGCTCGAGGAGGCCCTGCTCGTGATGGCCGGCACCGGCCTCAACGGCCTAGCGCTCGCCGACCTCGACCCCGCGCGCGGCATGAGCACGCTGGTGCAGTGGACCAACCGCACCTGGCCCTCGGCGTGCTCCAACCACGGCACCGAGCTGTTCTGGAGCAACGACGACGGCCTCTGGTGGCTGGACATCTTCAAGATGGTTCCCGAGCCCGGCGAGGTGTCCACGCTGTCGGGGCGCCCCATCGAGGAGCAGGCCGACTTCATCGTCGACCTCTACCGCCGCGCGCGCGTACGGCTGCACGAAGGCCGGGCCCAGCTTCCCACCACGCTGCCGGGGCTGTTCGACTTCAACCAGTGGAACGCCAACAAGCCGGGCACCACGCTGTTCGTGCCGATCACGAACATGACGATGGAGTACATCAACGTGCTCTTCATCTACCTGGCGCGCTCGTACAAATTCAACATCATCGACGAACGCCACGGCGGTCGCTCGGCCGGCCTGCAGAAGTGGGTGGATGAGGGCCGCGTGGACCCGGCCCGCCCCATGGGCATGATCGAGCTCGAGAACCGGATCCTCTCGATGATGGTGGTGGAGCAGGCATTCATCTGCCAGAACCTGAACGTGTCGATGCAGGCCCTGGGCCTTGGCGGCTGGACCTTCACCGGCTACCTGCCGAAGTTCGTGATGGGCGGCGGCGACGTGCTGGGGCTGGGCTTCCGCTTCAACGAGGACAACAACGGCAACACCTACGCGGTGGGCCGCGACGGCTACTTCGAGGCCTACGTGCCGCCGTACTACGCGGATATGGGGGAGGCCGTGGACGCCTTCATGGCGATGAAGTGGGGTGCCATGGACCCCGACGTGAGCAAGCCGTACAAGAGCGAGGCGATGAACGAGGCCTTCACGGGGGCGATCCCGCGGCCGCACCCCGAGACCGTGGACATGGTGAAGGCCTACTGCCAGTACGCCTACGACACCTACGGCAGGTTCCCCGTGGCCATGGACCCGATGTTCCAGCGCCTCACCACGCAGGTGCAGCACATCGACACCGACTTCTACGACGAGCACTACCCGCCCGGGGCCTACAGCGGCCAGCACGCGAACCACTTCCACCGCTGGCACCCGGAGCTCTGCGACCACGACGGCAAGCCGCCGCGCAAGAGCTGACCCACCGCCTCGCGCCGCGGGGATCAGCGCAGGTGAACGCGCGAAGGGGGCCCGGATGGGCCCCCTTCGTCGTTCACGAAGCTGCCGCGGCTAGGGCTTCGGCGGAACGGGCGCCACCTGCTGTCCGCCCGGTGCCTGCGCCTGGGCCTTGGCCTGGGCGATGATGGTCTCCACGCCCTTGAGGGCGTCCATCTCGGCCTGCACCAGCGTGCCGGCGCCGATCTGGAAGACCGCCTTGGCGATCTCCTTCGGCGGCACCCCGGCCTTGTCGGCGGCGACGATCGACTCCACCAGCGCCGCCTGCTTCTGCTGGGCCGCGGCCTGCAGCGACTGGCCCTCGACGTTGGTGCTGGCGAGGGCCGCGGTTGCCGATCGCACGCCGCTGAGGCCGTCACCCCCGAGCCCGACCCCAAGGGGGATCAGGGCGAAGAGGGCGATCAGCACGAACGACGCGACGACCGGAATGAACTCCTTGAACTTTCCCATGGGCGGAAATGTGCCATGCGGCGAGGACGATGGCCCGGCCTGACTACGATGGGAACGGTGACGAGCACCCTCACCGAGGCACATTGCGACGTGCAGGCGCTGGCCCGGGATTTCGCGGCTGCCGAGATCGCGCCCCATGCGGCCGACTGGAATGCCCACGGACACGTGCCCGTGGACGTCATCCGCCGGATGGGCCAGCTGGGCCTGCTGGCCCCCACGATCCCCGAGCGGTACGGCGGGCCCGGCCTCGACGCCACCGCGCTGTGCCTGATCGTGGAGGAGATCGCGCGCGCGGACGCCGGGATGGCCGTGCCCATCGCGGTGCAGGCGGGCCTCGTGGCCGCGCCCCTGCTTCGCGCCGGCAGCGAGGCCCAGCGCGAGGAGTGGCTGCCGCGCCTGGCCACCGGCGAGGTGCTGGGGTGCTACGCGCTCACCGAACCCGACGCCGGATCGGACACCGCCGCTCTTCGCACCCGCGCCGAGGCCGACGGCGACGGCTGGCGCATCACCGGGTCGAAGCAGTGGATCAGCAACGGTTCGCTGGCGGAGGTGTTCATCATCTTCGCGCGCACCGGTGGCGAGGGGGCACGGGGCATCAGCGCGTTTGTGTCGGGCGCCGCCGACGGGCTCATCGTGGGCCGCGAGATCCCCAAGCTCGGGCTGCACACGTCATCCACCGTCGAGATCGCGTTCGACGGCATGCACGTGCCCGGTGGCGCCATGCTCGGCCCCGAGGGCGAGGGACTCAGGCTGGCCCTTGCCACGCTCGACGGTGGCCGCATCACCGTGGCGGCACAGGCCTGCGGAATCGCACAGGCGGCCATCGACCTGGCCGTGGAGTACGCATCGGGGCGCGAGGCCTTCGGGGGGCCCATCGCGCGCTTCCAGGGGGTGCAGTTCCCCATCGCCGACGTGGCTGCGCAGCTCGAGGCCGCCCGCCTGCTCACCATGCACGCAGCAGCCATGCGCGACGCCGGCGAGCCCCACGGCGCCGCCGGGGCGAAGGCCAAGCTCGTGGCATCGTCGGTGGCGGTGAAGGCCGCGGACGTCGCCGTGCAGACCCTCGGGGGCTACGGCTACTCAGCCGAATACGCGGCCGAGCGCCTGTATCGCGACGCCAAGATCACCGAGATCTACGAGGGCACCAGCCAGATCCAGCGCCTGGTGATCGCGCGCGATCTCTTCGGTGACGCCGCGCGCTGAGGCGCCTTCGGCGTCGGCTCCCCACGTGCGGTACCTGCACAGGACGATGGCGCCCGCGGCGGGCTAGGCGCCGCCGGGTGCGCGCGCGAGCGCGAAGGTCTTGACGAACTGGTAGCGGTAGAGCCCGTCGGGGCCCGCCGCGGCCCGGAGCACCTCCCGCGCGCGGCGCAGCACGTCGGCCTGCTCATCCTCCGGAAGCTCGGCCCACAGGTGCGTGGCCACCGCGTCCATGCGATCGGCCAGGGCGTCGGGCGGCACCGCGCGCTCGCGGGTCTCGGCCCACACGTCCACTGGCTCGAGGCCGGCGTCGTGCATCTGACCGGTAAGCCACCCGACGGGGATCTCGTTCGACACGATCGACGTCGCAAGGCGGATGATGAGCGGATCGCCGGTGGCCTCGATGATGTCCACGGTGGGCCGGTCGTGGCGCTCCCCGGGGGCGAGCAATGCCAGCACGCCGCCCGGACGAAGCGCCCGGGCCATCTCGCGGATCGCCGCCGGGCGGTCGGGCATCCAGTGCAGGGCCATGGTGCACAGGACCAGGTCGGCCCAGCCGTCCGGCACGCCGGTCTGCTCGGCGGTGGATGCGCGCAGGTCGGCGGTGATCTCCGGGTGGGCGGACAGGTGCTCGGCGAACACCTCGAGCATGGGCGGCGAGGGGTCCACCCCCACCACCTCTCGCACTCCCCCGCGCTCCACCACCCGCATGGTGGCGAAGCCGGTGCCGCAGCCGACGTCGAGCACGCGTGCGAAGGGCTCGCCGGGCAGTGAGCGCACCAGGCGCTCCGACCCCGCCCGGTTGAGCGCGACCATCTGCTCGTACGCACGGGCGCTGCGGTCGAACGACTCCGCGGGGTCGTTCGATGCCTCGCCGCTGGTCGGGCTTGCGGGTCCGGCGCTCACAGCACTCTTCCTACACTTCCCGCATGGATGCTGCCCACTGGGACGAGGCCCATGGCACTCTCGGCGCACGCGGAGTGAGCCGGGCACGCGATGGCGCCGGGCCGTCGCTCGATCTGCTGCGCTTCGCACCCGCCCCGGTGACATTGGCCATTGACATCGGCAGCGGGGCATCCCCGCTGTCCGGGGTGCTACTGGGGCGTGGCGTGGACGATGTCGCGGTTCTCGACATCTCGGCGAGCGCGCTCGCCATGGCCCGAACCTCGCTCGGCGAGCGCGCCGCGCATGTGCAGTGGATCAGGGCCGACCTGCGCACGTGACAGCTGTGGCACGACCGGGCCGTGTTCCACTTCATGGTCACCGACGAGGATCGCCGCGCGTACCGACGGGCGCTCGCCGCGGCCGTGGCGCCCGGGGGGCTGGTCGTCGCCGCAGCCTTCGCCCCGGACGGGCCGCAGGAGTGCTCGTGACTGCCGGTGCGCCGCTACGGCGCAGCCGATCCCGTGGACGCGCTCGGTGATGACCTCGTGCTGGTCGGCGGGCGGCGCGATGTGCACGTTACGCCGAAAGGCGTCGAGCAACCGCTCACCTGGGTGCTGGCCCAGCGGGGCACCCCGTCACGGTCGGAGGAGTCCGCGCGCTAGGGCGCCACCGGCTCCCCGGCCCGGGCGCGGCTGCGCCCGAGCAGCTTCACCTTCATCACGTTCTTGCCCATCTCCACCATGGGTCCGGGCAGGCGGTGACTCCGGGCGAGCACCTCGTCGAGGGCGTCCACGAACCAGCGGATGTCGTCGTCGCTGATCACGAAGGGCGGCATGAGACGGATGATCGGGTCGTGGCTGCCGGTGACCTGCGTGATGATGTGGTGGCGGGACAGCATGGGCATCACCACGAGCTGGGGGAAGAGGCTCTCGTGCACGGCGTGCACGGCGTCCCAGGCCACCTTCTTCGCGCCGCCGGAAGGCTGCTGCAGCTCGACGGCCACCAGGCAGCCCATGCCGCGGGCCTCCCTCAGCACCTCGTGCCGGGCGCGCAGGCCGTTGATGGCGTCAACGAGCTTGCGTCCCTGCTCGGCGCTACGGCGAAGCATGTCGGCGTCGTCGATCACGCTGAGCGTGGCGAGGCCCGCCGCCATGGCCAGGTTGTTGCGGCCGAAGCTCGACGAGTGCACCCAGCAGCGGTCCATGCGGCTGAACACGCCCGAGTACACCTCGCGCCGGCAGATCATCGCGGCCACCGGCACGTAGCCGCCCGACAGCGCCTTGCTGGTGGCGATGATGTCAGGCTCCAGCCCGAAGTGCTCGAACGCGAACATGGTGCCGGTGCGCCCATAGCCTGTGGCCACCTCGTCGCAGATCAGCAGCGTGCCGTGCTCGCGGCACAGGCGCTGGACGTCCCCGAGGAATCCCTCGGGCGGCAGCTTCACCGTGTGGCCGGGAAGGCACTCGAGTATCACCGCGGCGGTGTCCTCGCGGGCGAGGATGCGCTCGAGGTGCTCCAGGTCGCCCACGGCCACCTCATCACCCGGTAGCAGGTGGCCGAACCCCTCGCGGAACTCATCGCCGCCCATCACCGAGAGCGACCCCATCGTGAGCCCGTGCCACCCGCCGCGGAAGTGCACGAAGCGGTCGCGCCCCGTGTGGGCGCGGGCGAACTTGAGCGAGGCCTCCACGGCCTCGGTGCCCGAGTTGCAGAAGTACACCGCGTCGAGGTGGTCGGGTGTGCGCTGCACCAGGGCCTCGGCCAGCAGGCCCGAGAGCAGGGCGCAGTCCATCTGCACCATGTTGGGAAGATCCATGTCGAGCACGTCGCGGATCGCCCCCGCAACCACGGGGTTGTTGCGGCCGATGGCCGCCACCCCGAAGCCCCCGAGCATGTCCAGGTACTGCGCGCCGGTGTCATCCCACAGGTACGCGCCCTCGCCGCGTGCGTACACCCGGTCGAACCCGATCGTGCGGAATACGTCCACGAGGGTCGGGTTGACGTGTTTCTCGTGGAGCGCGTAGTTTTCGCCGAAGCGATCGGCCACGAGGCGCTTGATGTCGAATCCCATCGGGTGTAACGGTACTCCCGATGCTGGGGCGCGTAACCCCGACTGCTGGTACACCACGCCCTTATGCCCTGGCTACTCGTCATCGTTGCGGGATTCTTCGAGGTCGCGTTCGCGACCCTGCTGAAGCTCTCCAACACCTTCACGCGCCTCTGGCCGACCATCGGGTTCGCGGTCTGCGCGATCCTGAGCTTCGGCATGCTTTCGTGGGCCCTGCGCTACCTGCCCATCGGAACCGCCTACGCGGTGTGGACCGGCATCGGCGCCGCGGGCACCGCCGCCCTGGGCATCTGGGTGTTCGACGACCCGGCCACCTTCGCGCGTATCTTCGGCATCGCAATGATCGTCGGAGGCGTGATCGTGCTGAACCTGGTGGGCACGCACTGACCCGGTGTCAGGCACTTAACCATCGGGCCGCCCGATGGTTAAGTGCCTGACACCGGGGTTGCGGCTCAGCCCGCGGCGTCGAGGCGGTGCACGGCGATGAGGCTCGTGGCGCCGGGGGTGGCCACCTGCGGGCCGCTGGTGAGCACCACGCGTGATCCCTCGGGCAGCCCCAGGCCGCGCTGGGCGCGCAGCAGGCAGCGCTCCACCAGGGCCTCGATGGGCTCCTCGGGTCGCTGGTGCAGGGGCTCGGGGACGACTCCCCACTCGAGCGCCAGCTGACGCGCGACCACACCGTCGCTGCAGAGCGCCATGATGGGCCGGCGCGGGCGGAAGCGGGCGGCGGCGCGGGCCGACCCGCCGGTCTCGGTGGGAATCACCAGGGCCGCGGCCTTGATCTCGCGGGCCAGCAGCACGGCGGCACGCATGACCGACTCGGCGGTCGTGCGGCCCTCCTCGCGGCCGACGGCGCCGCCCTCCACCACCAGCGGAGCGACGCCGTCCTGGGCATCGAGCGCGATGGCGGCCATCTGCTCGATGGTCTCGATGGGGTACCTGCCCACGGCGGTCTCGCCCGAGAGCATCACGCACGAGGTGCCGTCGATCACGGCGTTGGCCACATCCGATGCCTCGGCCCGGGTGGGCTCGGGGGCGTCGATCATCGACTCCAGCATCTGCGTGGCGGTGATCACCATCTTGCCGCGGTCGTTGGCCGCCTGGATGATGCGCTTCTGCAGCAGCGGCACGCGCGACACCCCGGCCTCCACGCCCAGGTCGCCGCGGGCGACCATGAGCGCATCGGCGGCCTCGACGATCTCCTCGAGGTGCTCGATGGCCGAGAGCGTCTCGATCTTCGCGATGATGCGCGCCGACGATCCGAGGATCTCCCCGCGCAGCTCGCGGATGTCATCCGCGCCGTTCACGAACGACAGCGCGATGAAGTCGGCACCGGCGTCGAGGGCCGTGCGCACGTCGTCGCGGTCCTTGTCGGTGAGCGTCATGCGCCCCACCTGCGCGTGCGTGAGGAATGCCCCCTTGCGCGGCAGCGCGGTGCCGGGGATCACGCACGTGCCCACCAGGGCGCCCCTGGTGCGCTCGGCGATGGCGATGCGTGGGGCTCCGTCACCGATGACGAGCTCCGACGTTCCCGGGTCGGCGGCATCCACCACACCCGGCCAGTCGACCACCAGCGCGCCGGTGGCCCCGCGCGCCCGGGGATCGCCCACGATGCGCACCTCATCACCCTCGTCGAGGTCGGCCCGCCGCGTGGACTCGTGCAGGCGGATCTTCGGCCCCTGCAGGTCGAACATGATCGCCACGTGGCGCCCGGCGGTGGCCGCGGCGTCTTTGGCCTGCCACGCGCGACGGATGAAGTCATTGCGCGTGCCGTGCGAGCAGTTGATGCGCACGCCGTCCACCCCGGCGCGGATCATCGCGACCAGGGTTGCCTGGTCGTCGGTGGCCGGCCCGAGGGTGGCCACGATCTTTGTGCGCCGGATCGTGCTCATGGGGCGCGGGATGCTAGTCCCGTTCAGCGAGACACGCGTTGCAGCGGCCAACTGGGCCGCGGCCGCATCGGGCTACGGGCGGGCGGCCCCGACGTAGTCGTGCAGGCGCTTGGCCAGCGGGAACACCGTGACCGTCTTGCCGGTCTGCGGGGCGTGCAGCACGTTGCCGTCGCCGATGTACATGCCCATGTGGCCCAGGGTGCGGAAGAAGACCAGGTCACCCATCGCCAGCTGGTCGAACGGCACCTTGGGCAGCGCGGCCCACATGTCCCACGTGGTGCGCGGCAGCGACTTGCCGATCTGCCTGTACGAGAACATCACGAGGCCCGAGCAGTCGAACCCCGCGGGCGTGGCGCCACCCCACACGTACGGCACGCCCAGGTACTGCATGGCCACCTGCACCACCGGCGCGTTGCTGGCCGGCGAGGGCGGCGGCTGGTCGGCGTCGGCGACGCCGCGCATCTTGATGCCGATGCGGGTGAGGAATGTGCCGTCCACGAGGCCGTTGGGCGGCATGCCCATCTTGGCCTGCAGGCGACGGATGGCCTTCTCGGTGGGCTTGTCGAAGCGGCCCGTCACCTTGATCTTCTCGCCCTTGGCGCGCAGGCGACCCTGGAACTTCTTCATGAACGACGAGCGGGTCTCGGGGCCGATGAGCGAGATCGGCGCGGGCGGGGTGGCCGGCACCGCGGCGGGTGCGCCTGCTGCGCCACCGGCGGGTGCGGGCGGCTGCGACGGCACGGGTGCCGCGGACGTGCTGGTGCCGGGCAGCGCCTCGGGCAGGGGCGACGCAGAGAGCGTGCCCGCCACCGCGAGCGGGAGCGACAGGCCGAGGAGGATTGCCACGGTGCGAGAGCGCACAACGGCGAACCTCACGGTCGGACGTGTCGCGATAACGGAGCTCCTGCTCGCCTACGAGGGCTGCGTGCCAGCGCGGGTACTCAGCGCCGTTGGTGCTTCACACGCCGCAGGGACCGTAGGCGGCATGCCCGGGCCTGCCAACCCGCATCGGTTCCGTATTACGTGCCCGGAGCATCACCGTAGGGGTGGATATCCCATTCCCATCGGCCACCCGGCCGGGACATCCCGCCCCATGCCGTTACAGGTGAAAAACCGCTCTGTGCGGGCAAATAGCGCCCGGGCACCCGGGCACCCGGGCGCGCGGGTCAGCGGGTCAACGGATCGTCGCGGCGATCTGCAGCAGGCGCTGCTGCGAGAGCGAGCTCGAGCGCAGCATCATCGTGCCGATGAGGCGGCGAGGGCGAGGACGACGAAGAGGGCTCGTCTCATGACGCGAAGAGTACCGACTGGCGTTCACGACCGCTGAGGGCGACCCGGCGTACGGTGCCCGCATGGACCACTCGCAGGTCGTGGCACCGGACCTCTTCGACGCCATCGCGACGATGGCGAGCACGAGGCGGGGCCGCGCGACGGGCACGCCCCGATGCTACGGGCGGGCGGGCGTCAGGGTGCGCCGGCCGGGACCGCCCGGAACGCGTAGGTGCAGGCGGTGTTCACGGCGTACGGACCCCCGGGCCGGCCGCCCGGCAGGGTGGTGGCCGCTTTGGTGCACCGCTGCGACGACGCGGTGCTCAGCGCCCGCGTGACCGACAGCGTCCGGGTCCAGGTGGGGCCGGTGGCCGTGACCTTCCACGATTGCGTGGCCTGCGCGGCATTCGCGTTGAAGCTGCCGGTGGGCACCGATGCGAAGTCGGTGTAGAGGTAGACGTTGTAGGCCTGCCCCGGCTGCAAGCCGCTCACGGTGGCCGTGAGCGACATCGGCAGGCCGGCCGGTGCGCTGCGCATCTTGCCGTTGGCATCGCCCGGCTGCTGGCCCTCGTTATTGACGCTGCTCGCCAGGCTCACCGGCAACGCCACGGGGCCACCGGGCGTGTCGTCCGCGATCCCCGAGATGGCCACCGCGTAGTTGCCCAGGTTCGTGGCGTTGTCGTAGATGGAGTACACCCACGGGGCGCAGGCGTTGGTGATGTTGCTGCCCGGGAACGGGCACGCCGCGCCCTCGGCATTGGCCTGGGCCCGCGACTTCTGCACGCCGTCGAAGGTTGCGGTGTAGAGCGTCGACCCCTGCGGGTTGGTCACGGTATTGCCGGCGCCCCAGTTGGGGGCGGGCGGCGCGAAGGGCCCGAACAGGCCGTTGTCGCCGATCGTCAGCTGGTCGGTGCCGTAGTACTTCTGCCGGTAGTCCTGGGGGTTGCCGGGGTCGTCATCCGGCACCAACGGCTGGGCCGATCCGATGCCCATCACGGGCACGATGTGGTCGTACTCCGGCTGCCCGGATCCGGACTCCTCGAGCAGCCCGGTGTTGTTGAACATGCCGATGATCACCCGCGAGCCCGTGAGGAACCGGTTCTTCACCCACGACAGGAACACGCCGGCGTACTGGTCGCTCTGGTCCTCGTACTGCGTCGGGTCGAAGCCCTCGGCGTTGAGGCGCATGGCGGTGGCCGCCTGCTGCCACGTGCTGCCCTGCGCGGGCCATGACAGCAGCAGCTGGCTCGACGGCCGCGTCTGGTCCACGCTCGGGTTCCCGTTGGCCAACTGCCGCGCGGTCCACTGCGAGGTGTACTGGCCGAAGGTCATGCCGGCGGCGATGAACGCCGTCTCGCCGCAGTAGCCGTCGTTGGCGTTCCACTGCAGGCGCACCGGCATGGGGGATGACCGGGAGTAGGCCGGCGCCTGGATGACCGTGTCACCGAGGCACCCGAGCAGCGTGTCGGATGCGTCCGCGCGCACGGTGTCGGTGCCCGGGCCGCAGATGATGATGTCGGCGCCCGGTCCGCCCGACAGCTGGTCGGCGCCCGGGCCGCCGTTCACGGTGTCGTTGCCCGGGCCGCCGTTCACGGTGTCCGGGCCCGGGCCGCCGTTCACGGTGTCGTTGCCCGGGCCGCCGTTCACGGTGTCCGGGCCCGGGCCGCCGTTCACGGTGTCGTTGCCCGGGCCGCCGTTCACGGTGTCCGGGCCCGGGCCGCCGTTCACGGTGTCGTTGCCCGGCCCGCCGTTCACCGCATCGGTTCCGGGACCGGCGTTCACGACGTCGCTGCCTGCCCCGGCCGAGATCGAGTCGTTGCCGGGTCCGCCGTTCAGGGTTTCCGCTGTGCCCGATCCCGAAATGGTGGCGGCCGTGGCGGGAGCGGCCAGGGCGAGCGCGGCAAGGGTGATGAGCACTGGGGTCGGGCGACGCATTGCACACCCCCAGGGGCACATGTCACGACCGGGCTTCCACAACATACCCGCCCTGCCCCACTGACGCACGCATTGAGGTGCTGGGGCGACACGACCGCCGCGGGAACAGGCACCGGAGGCCACGGGGCCGGCTACACCCGGATGGTCTCGAGCCGGAACGAGTAGGTGCCGGTGGCCGCGTAGCGCAGCCGGAACGTGATGGTGGTGCGGCCATCCTTGGTGCTGCTGCGCAGGTTCTGCGCCACCGGGGTGACCACGTCGGTGGGCCCGCTCGGGGCGACCGAGGGCGTGGGCACGGGCGGAGGCGGCGGCCCGGGTGCGGGGTTGCCCGTGGTGATGGTCCCCACGCTCGCGGCATTCTCGTTGCTGAACCACATCACGCCCCCGTGGCCCGCCGCGATGATGGACGGGTACGAGTTGGGGGTGATGCCCGCTGAGTACTCGGTGATCACCCCGCTGGTGGTGATGCGCCCGATCTTGTTGCCGTCGGCCTCGGCGAACCACAGGTTGCCGTCGGGGCCCGCGGCCATGTACTGCGGCTCGGCATCGGGGGTGGGCAGGGTGTAGCTGGTGATCTGCCCCGACATGGTGATGGCGCCGATCGCGTTGCCGGTGCCCTCCGAGAACCACATGCGCCCATCGGGCCCCTGGGCGATGCCGATGGGCACCGCGCCGGCGGTGGGGATGGTCCAGTTGCTGCCCGGGCCCGATGTCGACACGGCGGCGATGCCGCCCCCGGTGGTGGTCACCCACTGGCGGCCGTCCGGCCCCGCGGCCGACGCCCACCCGGGCGTGGCAAGCCCGCTCACCATGGTAGTGGCGCTGTTGGCAGGGTTGAGCCGACCCATATTCGCCGTGAAGCTGTAGCTCATCCACATCTGGCCATCTGGCCATCTGGGCCCGGGGCGATGCTGTTCACCAGCCCGCTGGCGGCCCCCACCGGGATATGCGCGCCCGCCCCGGCCGCGGTGAACGGAACCACCAGGTTGGATGTGTTGAACCCCGCGTACGCGGTGCCATCCGGCCCCACGGCGATGCCGGCCGGCGACACGTTGAACGTATTGCTGGGGTATTCGGTGACCACGCCCGGGGCGCCCGCGGCCACCCCGGCACCACTCACCACGACGGTGCAGCCGGCGATTGCGGCGATCAGTCGGAGCGAGCGGGGCATGGCGGTTCTCCTCAGGCGGGGGCGGGGGCGTCAATCGGCAAGTTACGCCACCGGCGCCCCGGGCAGTCACAGCTCGGTAACTGCCTGCCCGTAATCCAGGCGCGGCAGGCGCGGGAACCACGCGTCCGGCCCGGGCTCGCCGAAGTTGACCACCAGCACCGACGCGTGGCGGCCGTCGGGGAAGAACTCCTGGTCCATCGCGGGGTAGTCGAAGCCGCTCATGGGTCCGGCGGCCAGGCCGATGGCCCGCACCGCGATGATGAAGTAGGCCGCCTGCAGCGTGGCGTTGAACTTCGCCATCTCCGCGCGGCCCTCCATCTCGCCGAATACCTCGCGAAGCTCGGGCCGTGCCGGGAAGAGATCCGGCATGAACTCCTGGAACTCCAGGTCGGCAGCCAGCAGGGCGGTCATCGGGGCCGTGAGGGTCTTCGCCCTGTTGCCCTCGGCCAGGTGCGCCACCGCGCGCTCGCGCGCCTCGGCCGAGCGCAGGTAGAGAATGCGCAGCGGGTTGGTGTTGGACGACGTGGGCGCCCACTTCATGAGGTCCCAGATGTCCCGAAGCTGGTCGTCCGTGACCGGCGCGTCGGTGAAGGTGTTGGCGCTGCGGGCCTCGAGGAACAGCAGCTCCTGGGCTGCGGGGCTGAGGGGTGTGTCGTTCATGCACGCGAGGCTACCCGTGTGGCGGCCGGGTCGTCAGGCATCGACAACCTGGCCGCCTGGGTGCGATCGCGGCTGCCTACCCCACCTTCGTGACCAGCGGCGGCACCCACGTGGACTGCGTGGCCCCGCTGGGCGGCTGCAGGATGGACGGCGCGGTGTCGCTGCCGGGCGTCGGGTAGTACATGCGCAGCAGCGGCCGGATGTTGGTGGGCATGCCCGCCTTGCCGTACACCTGCTGGTAGTAGGCCTGCGAGGGCGAAGGCAGCCAGTTGGTGGCCGGCGCGCCCGCGGGCAGCGTGGGGCCGATCCACAGCGTCACCGAGCCATCGGCGTTCTTCTTGAGCTGACCGGATGTGATCTGCTGCGATCCCAGCTGCGACACCGGCTGGATCGGACCCCACTGCAGGGTTCCCGACCCGGCCTGCACGTCGACCATGTTGGTGGGCGTGCCATCGGGGCCCTGGATCGGGACGTTCCCCGGGGACAGCTGCTGCTGCCAGGTGGCCGACACCTTGAAGGTGTAGGTGGCCGTGGACCCCGAGCCGGCCGTGGTCGGCGTGGTGGCCACGTAGTACGGCGTGTTGGGCTTGAAGCCGTAGGCGCTCGCGCCGGTGCCGACGAAGATCGGCGTGCTGGCCACGGGTGCCCCGCCCCAGGTGGGCATGTTCACCGTGATGGTGTCGGCCGAGGCATCCACCGACACCACCGTCTGGTTGGCCTGCGAGTAGGCCAGGTTCAGCACGCTGGCCTGGGTGAGGTACGGCGCCTTCGACTCGGTCGGGTCGGTCTGGTAGAGGTGCACCGACCAGAAGCCCTTGGGGTTACCCGACGAGTCGTTGACCATGGGCGGCATGGTGCCGTTGGCCGGCAGCGGCGCACCGGGGGCCGGCGGCGGCATGAAGGTCATCGAGTAGGTGTTGTCACCCACCATCTGCGTGGCGGCGGTGCCCGCGGTCTGGTTGATCTGCGCGTACACGGCGTCCGGCGGCACGTTGGCCGAGCCGCCCTCCTGCACGATCACCGCCCGGAAGGCCCAGCCCAGCAGGTTGTTGGGGTAGGTGCCGATGTTGGTGTTGAGGAAGCTCCAGTAGTTGGTGGCGGCCGAGACGCCCACCGCCGTCGACAGGTCGGTGACCCCGGCGTCGCCCTTCTCGTATCCGGCCTGCAGGGCGTTCAGCTGGTCGGTGCCCCAGTTGCGCGGCAGCTTCCAGCCCTGGGCGGTGAGCCCGAGCGGCTTCAGCAGCCTGAGCTGGCGCTCCTGCCCGAAGGACGGGTTCTGGTAGAGCTTCTTCGCGTTCGCCTGCGGCACCACCCAGGCGGGCAGCGCCTTGAGGGGCGTGTTGCCGATGCCGGTGGTGCGCGAGGGCATGGGGCTCTGCGCGAGCGACTGCCCCAGCTGCGCCATGAACGCCGTGGCCTGCGCCGGCGCGTTGGCCCACTTCTCCGAGCGCTGGATCTGCTGGTTGCTGGGCGGGTACGACGTGGTCTTGGGGTAGATGGGCCGGTACCGGTTCTTCTGGTACTGCGCCAGCGTGTTGAGCGCGAAGCGCTTCACCACGGTCTCGTCCACGGCGTTCACCGAGGCCGGGTTGCTGGAGGGCACCAGCGAGTCGGCGCGGATGCGGATGAGGATCCAGCCCAGGTTGGTGTCCTGGGTCATCACGCGGAATACCTTGCCGCCGATGCGCACGGTGCGCTTGTTCGCGTACTGCGACGTGGGGCCCACCACCAGGTAGGTCTGGCGCTTGTTCGACGGCGTGGTGCGCGTGCCCATGCTGCCGGTGGAGTTGATGAACGAGTCGAGCACGTTCACCACGTAGTAGTTCTGCGCCGAGGGCGGCACGGTGAGCACGAGCTCCTTGGTGCCGCCGTTCTGGCTCGACGGGTACTTGCGCCCGCTGAGGTCGAGCATCGAGTTGAGGTACAGCACCGAGGCATCACCGGCGTTGGTGGCGAGGTTGTTCCATGCCGCGGCCTGCGTGCCCTTGCCCCCCAGCATGTTCACGGGGGCGGTGCGCAACGCGTTGTACTTGAGGAAGCGGTAGACGAACTCCGGCGCCACGCCCCACGTATAGGCGTCGGCGGCCAGTTCCGTGATCGCGGCCGGGTTGGTGAGCGGCGACGGCGGGCCCTTGGGCAGGGCCGACGCGGTGGCCGGGATGGTCACGATCAGTGCCGCGGCACTGATGCCTGCGGCTCGGACGATTGCCGTGCGCTTCATGGGGAGCCTTTCCACTGATGGTGGTGCAGGGGCCGAGGCCCCGTTGAGCAATCCTTGCAGAGCCCGTGCCACCCGGAGTGTGGGAACCCCTACAGGTCGGCCAGAGCCGCGGGCCTCAGCACCCCGTGCTGGTGACCGTGCCGTTGGGGCACGTGGTGTTCGACCACTTGACGCCCGTCCGGAAGTTCGCCGCCGGCAGCACGGCGCCCGTGAGATCGGCGTTCGTGAGGTTCACATTGGTCAGATTGGTGTTGGACATGTTCGCCGACCGGAAGTTCGCGCCGGTGAGATCCGACCCATACAGCGATGATCCAGCGGCCAGGGCGGATCCCTGGAAGTTGGCGGTGGTCAGGGTCGAGAACTGCAGGCTCACCTTCTCAGTGACCCCAGGCATCTGGAGGCCTGGCTGCTGCCGGCGTCGATGCTCTGGTTGCCGTCGTGGTACTCCTGCGCGCACAGGTAGCCATTGCTCGAGCCGTACCAGTCGGAGGTCATCACCGTCTGCTGGCTGGGGCACGAGTTGGTGCTCGAGCTCTTGGTGGTGTTCTGCGCCGTGGCGGTGGCGGCGAACACGGTGGTGGCGATGAGCGCTGCGCCAACGGCGGTGGCTATGGGGCGGACGGGGGCCATGCGGATCTCCTCGGAGGACGTCTGCGGAAAGGCTAGGTCGGTGGCCCGCCGGGGTCTACGGGGCAACCCCCACAGATGCCTGCGCCCAGGGGAACGGGAAGGGGCCCCGAAGGGCCCCTTCAGCCAACGTGTTGGAGAACTCGCGCCAGCACCGGCGGCGATCCGCCACGCGGCGGGGCCCCGCTACGGGCGCACGAGCACGGAATCGAGGTTGAGGGCACCCAGCACGGCGTCCTGGATCGGCTGCGTTGCCTGGTTCATCTCGTTCGCGCCGAAGTCCGGCCCCACCACCGTGCGCGTGGCACGCGCACCGGCATCCGCATCGGCCAGCGCCAGGTAGGCGTCAACCACCAGCTGGTTGTCGGGGGCGTCGTCGCTCTGCAGCCAGTCGCCGAAGTACGCCAGCATGTTCCCCGGCACCGCCGCGATGTCGCCGTACTCCTCGATGACCTCGGTTCGCGCCTCGGGGCTCACCGACTGGATGAGGCTGGTCGGGAAGGGTCCGGGCTCGACGATGGCGACGTCCACGCCGAATGGCGCCAGCTCGAACCGCAGGGCCTGCGAGTACGCCTCGACTGCGTGCTTCGTCGCCGAGTAGGTGCCCGTGTAGGGCCAGGCCATCAGGCCCAGCACCGACGAGTTGTTGATGATCAGCCCGTTGCCCGCACGGCGCATGTGCGGCGCCACGGCCTGGGTCACGCGGATCATGCCGTAGTAGTTGACGTCCATCTTCCGGTGGGCCTGCTCCACGCTGTAGGCCTCGGTGTGCCCGATGTACATCACACCGGCGTTGTTGATGAGCACGTCGATCTTGTGGTCTTCGGCGACGATCTCCTGGATGGCCAGGTCCACGGACCCGGCGTCGGTCACGTCCATGTCGATCACCCGGATCGCATCCGACATCGTCTCGAGCTCGCGCGCTCGCTCGGCGTTCTTCGTGGCGGCGTTTCGCATGGTTGCCCACACCCGGTATCCGCGCTCGGCGAACGCACCCGCTGCCAGGTAGCCAAACCCACTGCTGCTGCCGGTGATCACGACGTTCTTCATGCCCTCTTCCCCCTGTTCGATACCGAAACGTACCGCACGGTACACAACTATCAGGCACACTGTGCGCATGAGTGGCGGCGGCACGGAGAACCACGACGAGGCCCGCCGCCGACCCGGCCGACCGCGGTCGTTCAACCGCGAGGCCACGATCGATGCCGCCATCGCGTGCTACTGGCGCGAGGGGCCCGACGGCATCTCCCTCAATGAGGTGTGCCGGGAGGTGAAGGTCTCGAAGCCGGGGATCTACCGCGAGTTCGGGGGCGAGGACGGCCTGCTCGCGGCCGTCATTGATCGCTACCGCGAGCAGGCGGTGCAGCCACTGCTCGACCTGCTGGCCTCAGACCTCGCCTTCGACGAGGTGCTGCAGACCGTCCTGGCCGCACAGACCGCCGAGCGCGACACGCCGATGGGCTGCCTCATCGCCGAGGCACGCCTGGGGCGCCAGCCACGTGGACCCCTCACCGCGGAGCGCATTGAGGTGGTGCGCGAGGAGATGCGCACGGCCTATGAGGCGCGCTACGAGCGAGCGCTGGCCGATGGCCAGGCCAACGAAGGCCTGGAGCCGGCGTTGGCCGCGTCGTACCTCGACGCGCAGTTCGTCATGCTGCTGATGCGCCTGCACCGCGGGGACGACCCCGAGATGGTGCGACGCCACGCCTGGCTGGCGATGCAGGTGCTGCTCGCGCCGAATAGGTAGCCCCCGGAACGCGGAAGGCCCCGACTCGGCGGGGCCTTCCGGTCATTCCTGGAGCGGTGTCCTCACTCAGATGCAGCCCGAAGTGCTCCCGCAGTTCATGCACTCTTGGCGGCTACCCGACGCTACCGCAGTCGCATCGCGGCGCGCGTAGCCGCCGCGTGCCGGGTACGCGCCGCCTTGGTGCACGCGGGGCGTGCACGCGCCGGCTTCGCCGTGCACTTGGCGAGATCGGTGGAAAGCCGCGCCTTCGCCTTGCACAGCGCCACCTGTCGCTTGCTGCCCGAGCATGCGGGTGAAGCGGCCTTGGCGGGCACAGCGGGGGCCGCAGACGGAGGGGAAGCAGGGACGCTTGGCGCAGCGGCCCCCGACTGCGGGGCTGGGCTGGCGGCCGGCGCGCTCGCAGGGGCCGCCGGAGTCACAGGCGCGGAGGCGGCGGACGGAGACCCCGTTCCCACCGAGTTCGTCGCTGTCACCGTGAACGTGTACGACGTCCCATTCGTGAGGCCACTGATCGTGCAGGTGGTCGCCGGTGTCGCCGGCGCCACCGACGTCACGGAGCACGACTCGCCGGTCCCTGCCGTGGCCGTGTAGCCCGTGATCGTCTCTCCACCGTCATTCGACGGCGGTGACCAGGACACTGCGACCGATGCGTTTGCCGCCGTTCCACTGACGCTGTGAGGCGCAGACGGGGTCTCGGGGCTCCCGGGATGCGAGTAGACGTTGACTGCACTGCTGCCTCGCACCGCGATGCTCCGACCGGCGGAGGCGAGCGCGACTGCCTTGCCTGCCATGGCG